>JAFZNL010000180.1 GCA_017550925.1 Lachnospiraceae bacterium
CCTGAAAAGGAAGAAAAAAAGGAAGAGCAGCCGAAAGCGGCGACTTATTTTAAGCGGGGCGTTTATGTCTGGTATGAAGCAAAAGAGAAGAATCCGTCCATGGATCATTTTTATGTATTCGCAAATGACGGAATGGGAAATACGGCAAGCGGCGATGAGGAAGAAGGCGAGCCCTTCGGATGCGTGCAGATGGAAGGTAAGATCCTCTTTCATTTCGGGACATCAAGCATAGGAGAAAAGAACTTTACTGTCAGCTCTTTTGAGGACGACATCATCAAGGGATATTTTGATGATGACAAAGTGGCGCTTGTATTTGAACCGGTTAAAGATGCAGATCCGGATACCTTTGATGCACATGCGTACCTCGGACTGGAACCCACAGTCGAAACGTTGACTTATGAGGACGAAAACGGCTGGAGGATCAGTTATTACAAGGATAGTTTTGATATTGAGAAAAAAGACGGCGTGGTGACTTTTGTCTATATCGGTAAAGAGGCGGAAGCAAATGCCAATATGATGAAGGTGTATTACCAGGAAAAGAAAAAACCGGATGAAGTCATGGACGCGTTAAAAAAATCCTGGGGAGACAAAGCAAAACAGTCAAAAGATACCTTCCCGGGAACAGATGATGTGAACTGTCTTCGGTTATCTCTCCCTGTGGCAGATGATAAAAGCGGAAAATACATGGAAGCCATCGTAAGAGATTATCTGGACGGAACGCTGGTGTTTGAAATGACCGGACGTATTACCGGCGATGATGAGGTAGATACAGCTGTATCAGATCATCTGGCCATGCTGATCGACTCGGTGGAATTCTTTGAGGTGGAACAGGAAGAAACAGTGGAAGAGCATGCAGCCGCAACGGATTTTGAAAACTGTGATACCTTTACGGATGTGGTGGACCGGCTCGGTGACGGCAAAGGTTATGCGACCGTGAAAATGGGAGATACGGATATCCTGCTGGTATCCAGCGGAACCTATGATAACGATGGCGTTACGGCTGCCATCGATGGTGAACTCTTTGCCTATTCCGAAAACGGCATAGCTTATTTCGGTTATGTTTCGGCAGCCGGTACCGCTTATCCCCTGGCCATGAAAGACAATATCCTTTATGTCTGCACCGGTCATTCCGTACGTAAATATACCATCGCAGCTTCCAGATTGTCTTTGGTGGAGGAAGCAGGCGAATTCTTCGAAGGCGACGGCGGCGAGGCAACCTACTACTATACGGATGCAGACGGAAAGAGCGTGACTGATATGGATCAGGCGCAGATGAAGGGAATCCTGGAGGGATTATTTGCAGAGTATGAAAGTGCACAGGTGGTTGAATTTTCTGCAGTTTCGAGATAGCCTTTATCCCATACACGGCAGAGAAACAAAGAAAACTGTGGGAAAACTGCAACCATATGATGGATATGGCTGTGTTATAGGCAGAAGCCGATAAACATAAGAGTCGGAAAACGATAAAAAATAAACGGAGGAAGAAACCATGAAAGATGAAACCATGAAAGATCTTGAGGATTATTTAGAGGAGATTAACTCTGAAGAAAAAGATTCTGAAAACAAAGCCGAAGGCTTTGTGTACGAGGAGGATGAAGAAAAACGGGAGGAAAGAAAAGAGAATTCAGGCCTGCTGTTAGATGATAGAGAAAGTATTGAAAAGAAAGTGGCTGAAATACTCGGTGAAGAGAATGACAGGGAATTAGCTGAATCAGCGGATGCCGATGTCAACAGAAAAATGACAGCTTCGCGCAAACAGAGTAACAGTCTCAAGACGATGGCTAAGTACGCTGAGGCAATGAGTCTTTTTAATACAAAGCGTGCATTCTTTTTTTCCGAGGAAAGTGAGGAACATAAAGATTTAGGAAAAGCAGCTCATGACATGATCGAATTCAGGAATGAACACAAAAGTCCTGCAAGTGATCTGGGTAAACAGAACAGTAGAGAGGAAAAGATCGCATATGCAGCTAAGTGGTTGGATAAGGCACAGGAGCTTTCGAAACAGGCAGATTACTACATTAGTTCAAAATCCGGTCTTACCTTCGCCGGCAGCGACAGAAAAAAAGGTGCAAAAGCCCTGAAGGAACTGGCGGAAAAAGAAATGCAACAATGCCTGAAAGCCATGAAAAAAGCAGGCTTATCCTACGCTGAAGTTTTTTCGGAGCTGAACGGCTTAAAAGCGGATAAAGCCCGCGGGGTCCTTGATTCCTATAACCATGCAAAGATGGATGATCTTAGCGATAGGGAGAAGACGAAGATTTATGATGCCGTAACGGATTTTATCGGTGCGGTCAGCAGTAATTCACTGATCAAGGGATTGCAGGCAGAAAAGGAAAAAAATGGTCAGAAGATAACGGATGCGGATGTGGAAGGCCTGGATTTTGAGAATGTGCGTTGGAAGATGCAGCATACCGTTTCCGTCGCTTTGGGTACATGGAATTATGTGTTGAATAATAATCCGCATATGATCAGAAGCGACATGGAGAAAGTCAGTGAATTTGCAAAAGCTATGCAGAGATATGATGAAACGTTCGCGAAGGATGTTGCGAATGTAGGTAAAAAGGTACAAAAAGAGAAAGAAGAGCAGCAGAAGAAGAAAGAAGAGAATAAAAAGAAACAGGTGGAGAATAATAAGAAGAAAACGAAAACGACGAAAGTATTGAAGTAACAGCATCATGAGATGACGGATGAGGGGATTACCGGTACAGTTTCCGATACTCCCGCGGCGCATATCCTGTGATATCATGGAAGGCCTTATTAAAGGCAGTGGTAGACTGAAAGCCGGCCATAAACGCACATTCCGTAATGGACAGGGTGGGATCCAGCAGAAAGCCGGTGGCTTTCCGGACCCTAAGTCCTGCCAGATAAGCCGGGAAAGATTCGTGCATATAGCGGTTGAAGAGCTTGGAAAAATAGTAGGTGCTAAGACCGATCTTTTCGGCAACTTCAGCCTGGGTCAGGTTTTCAGCCGCATTTTCCGCAATATAACGGCAGGCGGCATGGATGTATTGCCAGCTTGTATCGGCGCCGTCGGTTATTTCACCGGACTCTTTATTTTTAGCGATACAGTAGTCACCGATCTGAAGCAGCATTTCATAAATACGCAGTCTGCTTCTGGTTCCGGCTAAGGGATCAGAGGCGGCGTGTATTTTTTTTATGGCATAAATATGGTCAGCAATAAAGGCTGTCAGCTGAGGGAGTTCCTTGTTGCTGAGCAGATTCAGGTCATATAAAAATCCGGTTACGGAAAGAAGGTCCGGATGATTTTCGATCAGTTCCGCAGAGAACTGCATAAAAGAAGCCCCCGAAGGAGGAATGCTGACGATCTCGTGGATCTGGTGGGGCCAGATCAGCAGAACGTCACCGCTTGCGAGGGTATAGATCTCATCGTTGATCCTGTATTTGCATCCATCTTTTCGGGCAACAACAAATTCCGCCGCATTATGCCAATGGGCGGGGAACTTGGCCGGCGTATCCTCATCGGGAACTGTGATGACCGAAAGCATATTGAAAGGTATGATCTCTCTGTTTGACTCTTTCATAACTTTATCATAACAAAAATCGGGCAAAATACAACAATTATTTCATTTTCTTACGGGGCAGTAGATGGTAATGTAAATGTCACAGAGGAAAACTCATATCTTTCACCTTCGCCATGTAGGAAAAGAAATGTGTGACAAATCAAATTGCTTTCTGGATCTTGGGGATCAGAGGGGAGCAAACCGCCCGGGTTGACCGGGCGGTTTTGTTGTGTTAGTATATCACATAGTTTTATACAAAAGATGAGGTGTCCGGAGACCTGGTATATTAGGTTCGGTCCGGATGAAAAGGGAAACAGGTGAGAATCCTGTACGAACTCGTCACCGTATTAGCGCGACATGGGTTATGGCATGATGTCACTGGCTTTGCCGGGAAGGCGCCATAACTTAGCTTTAAGCCGGGAGACCTGCCTCATTCTTTGTACGTGAAGCTATGCTTCAGACCACGAGTCATTGGTTGTACGTACGTCTTTGCAGTGCCGGCCTGCCGGCGACTGTTTGAATCTCTATGCGTACAACCCCATGGCAGATTATATGCCACGGGGTTTCTTTTTGTGTGATATGGCCTGATTCAATGACTGTGGAATGAAGCAAAAAAACATATCAATGAAAGGATTGGCTGCTACCGGTGGAAAGCCCGGTATGAAATCAGGGAGTGGAAACTGGTGGCCGATTCAGAGAGGAGAACAGTTATGAAAAAAAGAGTAGTCATGAAAACAGCGACAGTTGTATCTGCCATCCTGATGGCAGGCAGTCTGCTTGCAGGGTGCGGAGCTGACAACAGGACGCAGACTGAGCCTGCAGAGCAGGTGGAAGAGGCGGCAGAGGAAACGCCGACTGTGGAAACTCAGGAAGCAGAGCCCGAAGAGGAAGAGGCAGAGCCTGAAGAGACTGCTGAGGAGCCTTCTGATGAAGAAAGAGCCGCTGAGGTAGCGGCACTGATCGATGCCATCTATGTGCAGCAGAGAACCGATGAGACCGATGCCCAGTGCGCAGCAGCCAAGGCAGCATGGGATGCACTGACCGATGCCCAGAAGGAAATGGTCGAGGGCGAAGAAGCAGATCCTGATTACTTTGGCAGGGATACCGGCGATGCGTCCCAGGATGATCCACTGAATGCTGATGACATCGGTGAAAATGAGATCCTGGTGGTCAGCTTTGGTACTTCCTTTAATGACAGCCGCGCAAAGGATATTTCCAGCATTGAAAAAGCGATCCAGACTGCCAATCCGGACTGGAGCGTCCGCAGAGCCTTTACAGCACAGATCATCATCAATCATGTGCAGGCAAGAGATGAAGAGAAGATCGATAACGTAGAGCAGGCACTGGACCGTGCAGTTGCAAACGGCGTGAAAAACCTGATCGTTCAGCCGACCCACCTGATGCATGGCGCAGAGTATGATGAGCTGTGTGAAGCGCTGGAAGGATATGCTGATAAGTTTGAGACCGTCACCGTTGCTGAGCCCCTGCTGGGTGAAGTCGGCAGCGATGCAACCGTGATCAACGAGGATAAGAAGACTGTCGCAGAGGCGATCGTAGCAGAGTCCGTAAAATCCGTCGGATTTGACAGCATGGACGCAGCAGATCAGGATGGCACCGCCTTTGTATTCATGGGTCACGGAACCGCTCACACCGCAAAGGTGAGCTACAGCCAGATGGCAACCCAGATGGAAAAACTCGGCTACAAGAACGTATTCATCGGTACAGTAGAAGGTGAGCCGGAAGAGACCGCTTGTGAGAACATCATCGAAGCAGTCAAAGAAGCAGGTTACAAGAAAGTGATCCTTCGTCCGCTGATGGTGGTTGCCGGTGACCATGCCAACAATGATATGGCAGGTGACGATGATGATTCCTGGAAGAGCATGTTTACCGCATCCGGCGCATTCGACAGCATTGACTGCCAGATCGAAGGCCTCGGACGGATCGCAGCGGTTCAGGACCTGTATGTAGCACATACCGTAGCAGCGCTTTCCGAAAGCGGTGTTACCATTTCCGCAGATGCGGAAAAAAAAACTGACGGATCAGTAGCACTGGCTGATGGTGAATATCAGGTAAAGTTCACAACCGACAGTTCCATGTTCCATATCAACGAAACCCTGGATGACTGCGGCACCCTGACCGTGAAAAACGGTGAAATGATGATCCATATCACCCTGCAGTCAGAGAAGATCGTAAACCTCTTCCCCGGCCTTGCAGCAGATGCTGCAAAGGATGGCGCAAAGCTCCTTGAGCCCACTAAAGATGAGGTGACTTACGACGACGGAACAACCGAGACCGTCAATGGCTTCGATGTTCCCGTTCCTTACCTGGACAAAGAGTTTGACCTTGCACTGATCGGAACAAAGGGAACCTGGTATGACCATAAGGTAGTTGTAGCGTCTCCGAAACAGTGATAGACGTATCTGGAACCTTCCCCCTGGGGGGAAGGTGGCACCGAAGGTGCCGGATGAGGGGCTATTGCCGGCGAAACAGATAATCGAATGAAAAAAAACATACAACTGACAAAAAAAGTTAGCGTATGCTTACTTTTCATAACGATCATGCTATACATAACCTCCTGCGCTTCGCAGGGGGTTAGTTCCGCTTATCAGGGAACTGTTGTTCAGGAAACATCGGAGCAGGAAACAGTTGACGGAGGGGCATCAGCCCCGGATCATGACACGGAAAACGATGCTTCTACGCAGTCTTGGCTCGTGGATATCGGTTTCGAAGGCGGGACCGGCAAAGCCTATATTCAGTCACCGGTAGAGGTGTGTGATGACAATGGAAAACTGACTGCCAAATTCGTATGGAGTAGTGTCAATTATGATTACATGATCGTTGACGGGCAAAGGTACGATAACGAAAAGCCCGGCGGGGAGTCGACCTTTACGGTTCCTATCGAAAGCATGGAAGGAACGCTGACGGTGATCGGCGATACCACAGCCATGAGCACGCCCCATGAGATTGAATATGTGATCACCTGGGGGGAAAAAAACGGAACGGATGAGAAAGACATAGATGAGGCAGATGAGGATCGTGCACAAGATCCCCGGTTTGCAGATGAGCAGATCGAAAAGATCAAAGCAGAAACTCAGAAGGCACTGAAGGATAATGGACTATCCCTAATTGAGACCATGCCCCTTTCCTATGCAAAAGGCTTTGAAATTGAGTCATATGGCGACTATCAACTAATTACCATTCCAAACTCCGGCGTTTACCTGACGGTGGAAGAGGGCGCAGCGGTGCCAAAGGACCTGCCGGAGGATGTAGTGGTCATGCAAAAACCCTTGGATCATGCCTATCTGGTATCAACCTCGGCCATGGATTTGATCGACACCTGCGGCGCCCTGGATCGGATCAGCCTATCCGGAACAGCAGAAAAGGACTGGTATATCGAGAACGCCAAAAAGGCCATGAAGGATGGGAAAATCCTCTATGCGGGAAAGTACAGAGCGCCTGACTACGAACTGCTGCTCACCAGCGGATGTGACCTTGCCATTGAAAATACCATGATCTACCACGAACCGGCGGTAAAAGAACAACTGACACAGTTGGGGATCCCGGTACTGGTGGAAACCTCCAGCTATGAAGACCATCCCCTGGGTCGGCTGGAGTGGATCAAGTTATACGGCGTTCTATTTGACAGACAGCAGGAAGCACAGGATTATTTCTCGAAACAGATGGAGTTGGTAGAGCCGCTCCTGTCTGATACAGATGATACCGGTAAATGTGTTGTATTTTTCCATGTGACGGCAAACGGACTGATCAATGTTCGGAAACAGGGAGATTATATCACCAGGATGATCGAACTTGCCGGCGGCCATTATGCACTTTCCAATACCGGAGAAAGCGACAATGCCCTGTCCACCATGAATATGCAGATGGAAGATTTTTACGCACAGGCGTATAATGCAGATATCATCATATACAACAGCACCATTGGCGGTGAGATCGCATCCGTTGATGAACTTTTAAAGAAAAATCCGCTGTTCGCTGATTTCAAGGCCGTGAAGGAATCGCAGGTTTATTGCAGCAGGCGGAATCTGTTCCAACAGATCACGGGCATGGGACAGTTTATGCTGGATCTTAAGGCGGTTTTCAGCGGCGCCGGGGGTCCTTATACATATCTGACAAAACTGGAGTAGCCACATGAAAAAAAGACGTGCCGGTTTTTACTTCATTTGCATATTGATTTTGATCGCTATCCTGATCTGGGCAAACCTGATTGTGGGCAGTTCCGGCATGACTGCCTCTCAGGTGTGGAGTGTACTAACCGGGGATCGGTCTGAACCTGTATATACCAGCATTGTTTTGGGGATCCGGCTTCCGAGGGTAGTGGCGGGATTTTTCCTGGGCGGCGCCCTGGCGCTTTCCGGTTACCTGCTGCAAACTTTTTTTGCCAATCCGATCGTAGGCCCCTTTGTTCTGGGAATTTCTTCCGGTGCAAAGCTTGCGGTCGCTCTTTTTATGATCATCTTTTTATCCAGGGGAAAAGACATGGGGCTTTTCATGATGGTGCTTTCCGCCTTTATCGGTGCCATGACTGCGATGCTGTTTGTGCTGATACTGTCTGTCAGGGTCAGGAGCATGAGCGTGCTTGTGGTATGCGGGATCATGATCGGTTATATCTGCTCCGCCATCACGGACTTTGTGGTGACCTTTGCGGATGATTCCAATATTGTCAATCTTCACAATTGGTCCATGGGCAGTCTGTCCGGCATCAACTGGGACGAGATTAAGGTGATCGCTGTCATTGTTGCGGTCAGTCTGTGCCTGAGCATCTGGATCATCAAGCCCATGAATGCGTACAGACTGGGAGAAGGCTATGCAAAAAGCGTAGGCGTGAACATGATGTTCCTTCGGGTGATGCTGATCCTGGTATCCAGCCTGCTGGCTGCCTGCGTTACGGCCTTTGCAGGTCCCATTTCCTTTGTGGGGATCGCGGTGCCGCATCTTGTCAGGACTGTTCTGAAAACGGATGATGCCCATGTAATGATACCGGCTGGTTTTCTCGGCGGTGCTGCCATCACACTGTTTTGTGATATGATCGCAAGATGCGTGTTTGCACCAACGGAAGTCAGCATCAGCTCCGTTACCGCAGTTTTCCTGGTGCCGGTGGTGATCGTTATGATGATCAAGAGAAGCAGTATGAAATCACAGAATGAGTAATGGAAATGAAGCGAAATTGATGAGTGACCAGGTCAATGTTAAAGCCCGAATAAACGACGGAAATGACGAAGATTTGATGATAGATAAAGTAGCGAAAAACAGGAATAAGA
>JAFZNL010000181.1 GCA_017550925.1 Lachnospiraceae bacterium
AAGAGCATTTCTGTTCCCGGTTTCCGTAAGGGTAAGGTGCCTCTTGCCATGGTTGAGAAGATGTATGGCAAGGGAATCTTTTTGGAGGATGCAGCAAACGACCTGTTTTCCCCGACCTATGCTAAGGCTTATGATGAGTGCGGCGAGGATATCGTATCTTCTCCGAAGGTGACTGTGATCCAGCTGCAGCCGGATCAGGATTTCATCTACGAGGCAGAGGTTGCCTTAAAGCCCGGCGTAGAGCTTGGAAAATACAAAGGCGTGAAGATCGCAAAGGTTGAGGCAGAGGTAACCGATGCAGATATCGATGAAGTGATCGACCGCGAGCGCCGCAACAACTCACGCGAGATGACAATTGAAGATCGTCCGGTTCAGGATAAAGATAAGGTGACCATCGACTTTGAAGGATTCGTGGATGATGAGCCTTTCGAAGGCGGCAAGGGTGAGGATTATGAGCTTGTGATCGGTTCCCATTCCTTTATCGATACCTTTGAAGAGCAGCTCATCGGCAAGAATATCGGTGATGCAGTTGACGTGAACGTAACCTTCCCGGAAGATTATCATGCTGAAGAGCTTGCAGGCAAGCCCGCACTTTTCAAAGTGACCGTGAAGGGCATCAAGGAAGAGCAGCTTCCTGAAGCCGATGATGAGTTCGCAAGCGAGGTTTCCGAGTATGATACCATCGCTGAGTACAGAGACAGCATTCGTAATAACCTGGTTGAACAGAAACAGAAGAGTGCAAATGATGAAAAAGAAAAAGCGGCAATCGAGGCAGTGATCGCGGACAGCCGCATGGACATCCCTGAGGCAATGATCGAGACAACCCAGCGTCAGATGCTCGATGAGTTTGAGCAGCGGATCACCAGCCAGGGCCTCACTTTTGACCAGTACAAGATGTTTACAGGCACTGATGAGGAAAAAATGCTTGAGCAGATCAGACCGCAGGCCGAACTGAGGATCAAGTCCCGTCTGGTTCTTGAAGCCATCGTCGAGGTAGAGGGTATTCAGGCAACAGAAGAAGATTTTGAAGAAGAAGTAAAGAAGGTCGCTGAGGCTTATCGCATGGAAGCTGACCAGGCGAAGGAAATGATCGGTGAGGCAGGCAAAGAAGAGATCATGAAGGATCTGGCAGTGACCAAAGCTGCTGAGTTTGTCAGAGATAATGCTGTAGAGGCATAAACAGTATTCAGGGGTTAGGAGGTAAAAGCATGAGTTTGGTACCTTATGTCATTGAACAGACATCCCGCGGAGAGCGGTCCTATGATATTTATTCCAGATTATTAAAGGAGAGGATCATCTTCCTCGGGGAAGAAGTGGACAGTACTTCTGCCAGTGTTGTTGTGGCACAGCTTCTGTTCTTAGAGGCAGAAGACCCGGATAAGGATGTACAGCTGTACATCAATTCACCCGGAGGTTCCATTACCGACGGTATGGCGATCTATGATACTATGCAGTATATCAAGTGCGATGTTTCCACCATCTGCGTGGGACTGGCAGCCAGCATGGGCGCTTTCCTGCTTGCAGGCGGCACCAAGGGCAAGAGACTGGCCCTTCCCAATGCGGAGATCATGATCCATCAGCCTCTTGGCGGTTCCAAAGGCCAGGCTACCGAGATTGAGATCGCTGCAAAGCATATCATCCAGACCAGGGAAAGAATGAACAAGATCCTTTCCGCAAACACGGGTCAGCCTTTAGAAGTGATCGCAGCTGATACAGAGCGTGATAACTGGATGCTAGCTTCCGAAGCATTAGAGTATGGACTGATCGATCGCGTGATCGAAAGCAGGATAGAGACAGAAGATAAAGACAAGAAGAAATCATAAGGGGAGAAAATGGCAAACAGGTTTATGGAAGGACATGTGAGATGCTCTTTTTGCGGCCGGAATGAAAATCAGGTAGACAAGCTGATCGCCGGTCCTACCGGAGTGTATATCTGCGACGAATGTATTGATATGTGCGTAGATATCATGGAAGAAGAGTATGAAAAAGAGCAGGCACTGGGAGGTAAGCCGGAGGAAGACCTGAAGCTTTTAAAGCCGGCAGAACTCAGGGAGTTTCTGGATGATTATGTGATCGGACAGGAACAGGCCAAGAAGGTGCTTTCCGTTGCAGTCTATAACCATTATAAGAGAGTGACTGCACCGAAGGATTTAGATGATGTAGAGCTGCAAAAAAGCAACATCCTCATGATCGGTCCCACCGGTTCCGGTAAGACCTATATGGCACAGACGCTGGCCAAGATCATCAATGTTCCTTTCGCTATCGCAGATGCAACAACATTGACAGAGGCCGGTTATGTAGGTGAAGACGTTGAGAATATCCTGCTAAAACTGATTCAGGCCGCTGATTATGATATCGAAAAAGCAGAGTACGGTATCATCTACATAGATGAGATCGATAAGATCACCAAAAAGGGCGAAAATGTTTCCATCACCAGAGACGTTTCCGGTGAGGGTGTTCAGCAGGCGCTCTTGAAGATCATTGAAGGAACGGTCGCATCGGTTCCGCCTCAGGGAGGACGCAAGCATCCTCATCAGGAACTGATCCAGATCAATACAGCCAATATTCTGTTCATCTGCTCCGGCGCTTTTGATGGACTTGAAAAGATCGTGGAGAACAGACTGGATCGTAAGTCCATTGGTTTTGACAATGAGATCGGCAGCAAACAGGCAGTAGAGATTGGGGAAGTATTCAAGGAAGTTGTTCCGCAGGATCTTGTGAAATTTGGCCTGATCCCCGAGTTTGTGGGCCGTGTGCCGATCACAGTAAATCTTGATGGTCTTGACCAGGAGGCGCTGGAGAGGATTCTGACAGAGCCAAAGAGCGCGCTGATCAAACAGTACAAGAAACTTTTCCGTATGGATGATGTGGAATTAGAGTTTGAGCCGGAAGCGGTCAGCATGATCGCAAAGTTGGCGCTTGAGAGAAAAACCGGTGCCAGGGGTCTTCGCTCCATTATGGAAAGCATCATGCTTGATGTGATGTATGAAATCCCTTCGGATTATACGATTGAAAAGTGCATTATCACAGAAGAAGTTGTAAAGGGAGAAAAGAAACCCATTGTCATCCGCAGTACGGATGAAGAGCCCAGGAAAAAAGGGGCATAAGATAGAAACACTGAAGTTTTATTTATAAAATAATATGAGTTATGATATATTCGCGCTGCCGACAGGCGGCGCGTATGTATATAAAACAAAGGAGCTATTATGGAAGGCGCAATTCTGAGCATGGACAATTCGATTAAATCAAAGGCACGTACAATGCCGGTGATTCCGTTGAAAAACACCTGTATTTTACCGGATTCCATTGCGCATTTTGATCTGAACAGACCCAAATCTATTGCTTCTGTGGAAAGAGCCATGTCCATGGACCAGGTTCTCTTTCTGACTGCACAGAAAAGAGGTGACGTGGCAAAACCCGGTTTCAATGATCTATATGAGATCGGAACCTATGCCAGGATCAAGCAGATCATCAAGATGCCGAACAAGATAGTTCGCGTTTTAGCTGAGGGGATCTGTCGAAGCAGACTGATTTCATTAGAGGATAACGAGTGCTATCTTGGCGTTGTCGAGATCATAGAAGATGATCATACCGGCAGCGAGATTTCGGAAAATCATGCGGAGGCAATGCGACGTCAGCTGCTTGATATGCACCAGCAGTATTCTGCCCTGGTGCGGAAAAATGATCAGGGACTTTTGAAGCATTTATCGGAGCAGGAAGATCTTTCAAAACTGATGGACCAGATGACGGTGAATCTTCCGGTACCTTTTGAGAAGAAACAGGCTGTGCTGGAAAGAGTAAATCTTAAATTGAGATTTGACTATCTTATCGAGCTTTTCCAGAAAGAAATTGAGGTCATGTCGATTCGGAAAGATATCTCAGATAAGGTCAAAGAGCGGGTGGAAAAGAATCAGAGAGAGTATGTTCTCAGGGAGCAACTTCGGTACATACGTGAGGAGCTCGGGGATGAAAGCTCTGTCTCTGATGCGGATGCATTCAAGGAAAAGCTAGAGAAAATAAAGGCTTCGAAAGAAGTTAAAGCTAAAATTAAGAAAGAAATATCACGTTTCGAACGTATGGGAAACAACTCTTCCGAGTCCAGCGTGCAGCGAAGTTATATCGAAACGCTCCTGGAAATGCCCTGGGATAAAAAGTCGAAAGACAACAAGGATTTAAAGAAGGCTGAAAAGATTTTGAAGGAAGATCACTATGGCCTTGAGAAGGTGAAAGAGAGGATTGTGGAATATCTCGCAGTCCGTCAGCTGAAGGATAAGGGCGGAAGTCCGACGATCATCTGCCTTGCAGGACCTCCCGGAACCGGAAAGACTTCCATTGCAAAAAGCATGGCAAGGGCCATGGATAAAAAGTATGTGAGGATATCTCTTGGCGGTGTCAGAGATGAAGCTGAGATCCGGGGACACAGACGGACCTATATCGGTGCCATGCCGGGAAGACTTGTGACGGCGATCAAACAGGCCGGAGTCAAGAATCCGCTGATCCTGCTGGATGAGATCGATAAGATGGGAAGAGACTATCGCGGAGATATCTCATCTGCCATGTTGGAGGTTTTGGATAGCGAGCAGAATGTGCACTTCAGGGATCATTACCTGGAACTGCCCTTAGACCTGTCGGAGGTGACTTTTGTTGCAACTGCAAACGATCTGTCCCATGTTGATCAGCCCCTCCTTGACAGAATGGAAGTGATCGAGATTTCCGGATATACCTCATCTGAGAAATTGCATATTGCAAAGGAGCATCTTGTTTCCAAACAGTTAAAGGCAAACGGGATTCCGAAGAAGGCGTTGCAGTTCACGGATAAAGGACTGGAAAAGATCATTCTTTCCTATACAAAAGAGGCGGGTGTCCGCGAATTGGAAAGAATGCTGGGGAAGATCTGCCGAAAGACGGCAAGGGGCCTGGTTGAGGATAAGAACAGTGTGGTCCGGATCACCGGCAGGAATGTGGGAGATTATCTCGGAAAAGAAAAATACCGGAAAGAAAAAGCGGCAAAAAAGGCTGATGTCGGTATTGTCAGGGGACTTGCCTGGACAAGCGTCGGTGGCGTGACATTGGAGATCGAAGTCAATGATATGCCCGGAAAAGGAGAGCTGAAACTGACCGGACAGCTGGGTGATGTGATGAAGGAATCAGCAATGACGGCCCTTTCTTTTGTCAGGAGTATAGCGCCGAAATACAAGGTTGCAGATGACTATTTCTCAACCCATGACCTCCATATCCATATTCCGGAAGGTGCAGTGCCCAAGGACGGTCCAAGCGCCGGCGTGACCATGGCAACAGCGATTCTTTCCTGCGTTGCGAGGATCCCTGTCCGGGCGGATGTTGCAATGACCGGTGAAGTGACGCTGCGTGGCAGAGTGCTTCCCATAGGCGGATTAAAAGAAAAAATGCTGGCTGCTAAGCTTGCAGGGATCACGACGGTACTGGTACCAGAAGAGAATAAAGCTGATGTTTCAGAGATTGATGAAGAGATCAGGGAGGGACTTACCATCGTGCGGGTTTCAAAGATGGCAGAGGTCCTGGAGAATGCGCTGGTACAGGATGACAGCAAGAATACTGATCGTAAATAGGATTGGTATTTCATGATAGAAAACGGAAACATGGCGTTTTGGCGACAGGCAGGATAGCAGAGGAAATAAGAGAAGAAAACTATGATAATCAAGAATGTTTCTTTGGAAACCGTATGTGGAATTACAAGTAAATTGCCGATAAATATATTACCGGAGATCGCGTTTGCCGGTAAGAGTAATGTGGGGAAATCATCATTGATCAATGGGCTGATGAACCGAAAGTCCCTGGCGAGAACTTCTTCATCACCGGGAAAAACCCAGACGATCAACTTTTACCGCATTAACGATGACTGCTACTTTGTGGATCTTCCGGGTTATGGATATGCATCTGTTTCCAAGGAAACCAAGGAAAAGTGGGGCAAAATGATTGAGCGGTACCTGAAGGGATCGCAGCAGTTGCGGGCAGTATTCCTGCTTGCGGATATCCGCCATCAGCCGAATGCCAATGATATCCAGATGTATGACTGGATCCGTGCGGCAGGTTTTGCACCCGTTATTATCGCGACCAAGGCGGACAAGATTAAGCGTAGCCAGCTGCAAAAGCAGATGAAACTCCTTCGAGAGGGATTCGGGCTGCCGAAAGAGACAAAAGTCTTTCCTTACAGTGCTATGACAAAACAGGGCAGGGAAGAGATTTATGCATATCTGGATGAGCTGCTTGGTATCGGAGATGCGGCGACAGGGACGGAAGAGCCGGTTGAGCAGTGAGATGTAACAGAGAGACTGACAGGTGTAATGAGGCGGAATTGATCGGAAATGCGTCAAAATCAACGAAAAAGTTTCGCGAAATCGGTTTCGTTTACGAAAAATACGAAAAAAATCCTTGAATTTTGGCTCGCTTGTCTTGATTTTCTTTAAATTTTTGAGTAAAATATAAGTATCTGGTAAATGTTTTGCAGGAGGTGTCATATGGGAATTGGTGCTA
>JAFZNL010000182.1 GCA_017550925.1 Lachnospiraceae bacterium
ACTGCGCTCACCGGCATTTCCTATAATGCATTTACAACGGATAAAAGTGCAGAACGCCTCTGGGATCAGGCGATCCAAAAGGCGTTCGATCATCTGGGCATTTCCTATACCCTATAATATGATTCTTTTCAGTTCGTTGCTCCGATGATTTTCCTGTTATGCTTCCACTCACTCTCCGAGATAGGCAACCACCTCAACCTCACAGAGCACTTCCTTCGGCAGCGTTTTCACAGCAACACAGCTCCTTGCCGGCTTATGATCTGAAAAATACTTCGCATAAATCTCATTAAATGCTGCAAAATCTCCCATATCCGCTAAAAAACAGCCGGTTTTGACAACCTTGGAATAATCTGCTCCAGCTGCCTTTAATAACTCTCCGATGTTCTTCATTACCTGCTCTGTCTGCGCCTCAATGGTACGCTCAGCAAGCTGTCCTGTTTCGGGAATGATCGCAATCTGTCCCGATGCATAAAAAAAGTCCCCTGCTACGATCCCCTGGGAATAAGGGCCGATGGCTGCGGGCGCTTTTTCCGTACTGATAACCTTCATGTGTCTGTCCCTCCTTAAAAACAATATTCTATTCAACAAACTGAACTGTTACGTAAAACCCTCTGTGATTCTCTTCGATGGCAACTACTGTTCCCTCATTGGTTTTCAATCGATCCCTGAGGGCGATATTTGGCGACATGGCAAGGGAAGGATCGATGGTATAATAATAACTCCCCGGCAATTCACCCTCCGTCACTGTCACCCGCTGTCCCTCTTCCAAAAAACCCGGGCGTTCCATCTTAAATATCATTTCTCTCATACTCTTTACCTGTCACTGATCATTCTGCAAGCAGTCTTCGGATATCAATATCGTCATCAGACTGTCCGTCATCTGCATTTCCTTTCACTTCTGACTGTCCAGCTGTTTCACCGTTTTTATCATCTGACTTCTTTGCCGTCTCTTGCTGCGCCTTATATTCTTCCGCTGCTGAGATATAATCGAAGGGTTTTCCTTCCTCATCTCGCAGCTCTTCTCTTTCGAGCATCTTTGTAAAGACTTCAACAACCGTCGGGTCAAACTGCGTACCGGAGCACCTTCGCAGCTCTGCAATGGCATCCTGCTCAGGCATTCCTTTGTGATAAGGCCTGTCATTGACCATAACGTCGTGCGAATCGACTGCGGCGATGATCCTTGCGATCAGCGGGATCTCCTCACCCTTGAGCGCATTTGGATAACCGGTACCGTCCCATTTTTCATGATGGCACAAAATACCATCTGCGATTTCTGCCAGCTCCGGTGAACTCTTCGCAATACGATATCCCTTTACTGTATGCTGCTCGATGACCTTCCGTTCCTCCGCCGTCAGCTTGCCGCGCTTTTTAATGATATCCTGCGGTATTGCCACCTTACCGATATCATGCAATGCCGCGAGCAGTTCCAACCGGCCGATGATGGCATCGGAAAGCCCCATTTCGCGCCCGAGCCTTGCAGCCATTTTTCTAGTACGCTCCACGTGTTCCTCTGTCTGGAAATCGCTCTCTGCCAGCGTCTGCTTGAGGGAATTGACCAGGGAACTGGATGCGGATCTTTCCTTTAGCATCTTCTTGTTCTGCATGCTGGTCCTGGCATCCTGCAGCAGTTTTTCCATCGTGACGATCGCATTATCCTTCGTTGCAATACCATATTCCAGGGAAACCGAAACCGGCATATGATCATAAAAGTCCAAAAGCTCTTCGCGGACATTATCCATGATCTCGCTGGCATCCGCATCTGAGGTGCGCTCAAAAACGATCACGATATCACCGTTATCAAGCTTTGCACAGAACGCATTATCACCGGCACGCCTTCTGATGTACCTGGCGATCTGTTTCATAACGCCATCGC
Source organism: Lachnospiraceae bacterium (assembly GCA_017550925.1). Taxonomy (GTDB): domain Bacteria; phylum Bacillota; class Clostridia; order Lachnospirales; family Lachnospiraceae; genus RGIG7926. Next base: position 1,874 of record JAFZNL010000182.1, read on the forward strand.
CATATTCCGTTCCGTATGCCTCATTAATAGCGCGCATGCCGTCCACGTTGCAGACTACAACGGATGTAGGCCAATACTCATCGTCATCCCACTGCGGCATCTGCGTATAAAAACTCTGCTTATTAAAGAAACCGGTCACGGAATCATAGAGCATGGAATTTTCCAATTCAAAGAAGGTCTGACGGTTTGCAGTCACATCATGGAAAACGAAAAGTTTTCCGATGAGCCTGCCCTCTGTATCTTTCATGCAGGAGAACTGACATTCCATAATCCTGGGTTTGCCATCCTCTACAAAAGTCCAGTCAAACTCCTGATCCACTGAAGTGTTGGCAAGTCCCGGGAAAGAACTGTTGCTCATGAATTCATTCAGCGTCAGCTTTCCATTGATAAGATACTGATCGGGCATCATTTTTTCCAGATACACGCTGTGGTCCACCAACATCCCTTCATAGTCAAACAAAATGATGGGATCCTGCAGATGCTCAAAGATCATGTTTCGCGTAATGGAAAGGGTAACGGAACGAAGATAATTGAAGGTGTAAAAATACAACATCAATCCCACGATCACATAAAGGATCGGTGTCAGATCCATGTGTGCCGGGAAGATGCCCACCAGATATGTCACATAAAAAACGAGCGCCAGGATCATACTGTAGATCGGTCCGTAGTACCGGTTCAGATAAGCCTTCGGCGTCTCCCGGCACTTTAACAAAAGCAGGACGATCGTACCAATGATCAGGATCACGTTAAAGACCATGTGCACATAAAATACCAAATGTGGCTCGTAAGTCAGGATCATGCCATTACCAAGAGGCACCGCATGATAGGAAAGCGTGATGGTCCGGAAAGGATTGATCAGCATGAAAATGGAATCCACCACCAGGTAAGCGATCGTTGCCAGACGGATCCACTGGGGATAACGATTCTCCCAACCCACATAGGTGATGACATATTCCAAATAAAAATACAACATCAGATCCAGAAAGATAAAGGCAATGGAACAACCCAGCGACTGTACAAGGGGGTAATCCACCATCAGGTTCACTGAATAGAATAAGATCATCAGGAAGTTCATGAGCATGGCAAGACCCAGTTTCCTGGCAATATCAGATTCCCGCGCATACGCTTTGCGCAGGAACAATGCACAGATCAAAGCCGATACCACATAGACGGCCCATATATTACTTTCAATAAAAGCAAATTCTTCCAAATCTTAACTCCTGTTACCTGTTACCTGTTACTTATCCCCTGTTCAAATGATCAATTCTGATGAAGAAGTGCAGTCTGCTGATTCAGGTGCTCAACAATCCCCATCATCTCATTTACTGTTTCCGTATTTGTCCGGCTGGATTCATAGGTTTCATTGGAATGTGCGGAAACCTCTTCCGTGATCGCTGAAATGTTCTGAATGGATTCCACGATCTTCCTGTTGGCATCGGCAAGCCGCTCCACCGCCGTGGTCAGCCCTTCTGCATTATGCTCGATGGATGACGTATCCGTCTGGATCGTGCCAAGGCTCTTGACAGTCTCAAGTGCCACATCATGCTGCTTCGCACTGCCTTCAATAAAGGTATTGATCGCTTTTGCAACATCATCCAGTTTGTGATTGATATTGGCAATGAGCTGCTGGATATCATCCGTTGCTGCCTGGGTCTGATTTGCCAGATTGGAGATCTCCGTTGCCACAACGGAAAAGCCTCTGCCCGCTTCACCGGCTCTGGCTGCTTCAATACTTGCATTCAGTGCCAGAAGTGAGGTCTGATCTGCCACATTATTGATCAGTTCCACGATGGTCTGCATCTGCTGTGTATATCCTTCCAGCTGTTCCAACTCTTTTGCTGCCGAATCGGAATGCTCTCTGGATGCCTCAACTTCCAGTTCAAGATTATTCATATTCTCAGA
>JAFZNL010000183.1 GCA_017550925.1 Lachnospiraceae bacterium
AGTACTTTTATTTACAATTTTTCAACGTCCCTAAATCAGACCATCTATTCCAAGGTCATGAAGCATATGTACAGCCTTTCCGCATCGCAGATCGCTATCAATTACGGGATCTTCGCCGGTAAGGCTGTGGTGATCGCCAATATTCCCATTGCCATTTCTTCGGCCATGTCATCTGCCGTGATCCCCAGCATCTCCGGTGCATTTGCCCGTGGAGATAAGGATAAGGCAAAACGGCAGATCGCTACAGCGGTAAAGGTGACAATGATGATCGCCATACCCTGCGCCATCGGCCTGACAGCATTGGCAGAGCCTGTGACCAGGCTGCTCTTTCCGCAGAAAATGTCGCTGGAACTAGCCTCGAACCTGTTGCGCTCTATCTGTGTAACCGTTGTATTTTATGCCCTGTCTACTCTGACCAATGCGGTACTGCAGGCCATCGGCAAGGTAAATACGCCGGTCCGCCATGCGGCAGCAGCGTTGATCGTGCAGACCATTGTATTGGTTGTTTTACTTTGCTTTACCAACTTAGGACTGTATGCGTTGTCGATTTCCATGATCCTGTACTCTCTGCTCATGTGCATCTTAAATCAGATTGCTGTTAGAAGGAGTCTTGGATATAAACAGGAAATCTACCGGACCTTTGTCGTTCCGATTTATGCGGCTCTTTTAATGGGAACCTTTGCCCATGCCGCTTATCGCGTGGTGTATGATCTGGCAGGCAGCAATATCCTGGCACTCTTTTTTGCCATTGCCGTTGGCGTCGGAATCTACGTGATCCTGATTCTTCGAAGAGGCGGCATTACTGAGGAAGAACTCCTGGCGGTACCGAAGGGCGATAAGGTGGTACGTGTTCTGAAAAAGACAAAGCTTCTCCAGGATCCCAGGCAGAGGTGGGAAGAAAACAAGAAGAAGTTTCAGGAGAAGGCTGAAAAACAAATGAAGAAAATGCGAAAAAAACAAGAGAAATAACGGAAAAAGAAGGATTGAATTAATAGATAAAACAGAAGATAGATTCATCCATAAATCAAATAGAATCCGGTATGAAAAACCGGAGGAATAATATTAATGTTCAGTTAGGAGTGAAGTAAGTTATGAGAGAAAGCGGAATCCTGCAACCGGTGTTTTCGTTGCCGAGTAAGTTCGGCATCGGCTGTTTTTCAAGGGAGGCCTATGAGTTTGTGGACTTTTTGGAAAAGTCCGGGACAGGCTTTTGGCAGATTCTTCCGGTGGGGCCGACAGGCTATGGAAACTCCCCCTATCAGCCTTTTTCCGCTTTTGCCGGAAACCCTTATTTTATCAGTCCGGAAGCACTGATCGAAGATGGACTGTTGACCTGGGACGAGGCAAATGCAAAGTTTTTCGGAAGCAATGTAGAGAAAGTGGATTACGGTGCATTGTATGAAAACAGATTCGACCTTCTGCGGATCGCCTTTGGACGTTTCTGCGAAAAAGTCAACTGTGAAGAAGCTGCAAAACAAGCGAAAAAGTTAGCGACCGCTAACAAAAAGAGCATAACCGTAGCAAAGAAAACGAAGGCTGCATCAAAGGATAAAGATGCTAAGGCAGAGAGCGAAGAGACACCAAAGTTCCAACCGGATGACAGACCTATGGATGAACAGTATGCTTCTTTCCTGGCAGCGGAGCAGTTCTGGCTGGAGGATTACGCCCTGTTTTGCGCCATCAAAAAAGAGCAGGAAAACAAATCCTGGCAGGATTGGGATGAAAAATATAAAAAGCGGGATGAAAAGGCTATCGCGAAGGCTAAGAAAGACCTGGCTGAAGAGATCGATTTTGTATATTTCCAGCAGTTTATGTTTGACCGTCAGTGGAGGCGTCTGCATGCTTATGCACTTTCAAAGAAGGTGAAAGTGATCGGAGACTTGCCTTTCTATGTATCTATTGATTCCGCTGATGCCTGGTCACACCCTGAAGTGTTCTGCATGGATGAGGATCTGCAGCCGACGCTGGTGGCTGGATGCCCGCCGGATGCTTTTTCGCAGGACGGACAGCTTTGGGGTAATCCGCTGTATGACTGGGATGCACTTGCAAAGAGCGGCTATGACTGGTGGGTAAAGAGGATCGACAGAAACTATGAGTTTTATGATGTAATTAGGCTGGATCATTTTCATGGATTCGAGAGTTATTATGCGATCCCCTTTGATGCGAAAAATGCAAGGGATGGCGAGGTCAAGAAGGGTCCCGGCATGAAATTATTTGACGCCCTGAAAAAAGCCCTGCCCCACCGCCTGGTAACGGACTTCATCGGTACTGATGCAACAGAAGCAAAGACAGGCGTTCTTCCTATGATTGCAGAGGATCTGGGGAACAATACGGCGGAGAATGAAAAACTCCTGAAAGACAGCGGTCTTCCGGGTATGAAGGTTCTGCAGTATGCTTTCACCAGCTGGGACAGCTATTATGTGACACATAAGCATGAAAAAAACTGCGTGGTCTACACCGGAACTCATGACAACACCACCATGCGTGCCTGGGTGGAAGAGATCCAGGAAGGTGAAAGACAGTTTGCACGCAAGTACATCAATTCCATGAATTCAGACTACGGTGCTTTTGTCTGGGATATGATCCGGGAAGCATACCGTTCGGTAGCAGACCTTTGCATCGTGCCTTTGACCGATTATCTGACCAAGGGAAAAGAAGCGCGCATCAATATGCCGGGCAGTGGTGAAGGTAACTGGGAATGGAGACTGATCCCGAATTTCTTATCCGATGATCTGGCTCGTTCCATCCGCAGTATGACGGAGATCTACGGACGCGTGCCTCGGTGATCGGGACTATCAGTGGTTTGACGATATCGATGCGTATAGATTCAGATAGTATCAGGAGATTCGATAATGGCGAAAAAAGCAATATATCAAGGCAGATTGGAAACACTTAGGAAAAAAATGGAAAGGGCAGGCGTTGACGCCTGCCTTATTCCGATGGGTGATTTTCATGCATCGGAATATATCAGCCCATATTTCGGACTGATTGAATATTATACCGGATTTACAGGCTCTGCCGGGACATTGGTGGTACTGCAAAGGAGCTCGTCAATATTTATGGACGAAAAATCCCACCATCCTTATGCTTTTTTCTGGACGGACGGAAGATATTTTCTGCAGGCGGAAGATCAGCTTGCAGATTCCGGTGTAAAGCTGATGAAAAGCGGAATGGAAGGGGTTCCGAAGGTTGCGGAATTCCTTGGCAATGTCATTGCAGATCGGGTTTCAAGGCAGGATGGAGAACAACCCTTTGTAATCAGTTTTGACGGCAGGGTTGTCAGCAGTTCATACCGAGATGAGATGGTAAAGACCATTGATTGCAAGATCGAAAACACAAATCCTGATAATAATTTGAAACAATATAAGATTATAACAGATGCAGATCTTGTCGGTGAAGTTTGGGATGAGGATCTGTCATCTCCACGCCCGAAACTTCCTTCTGCCCCGGTCTGGGAGTTGCCGGTGGCTTACGCTGGAAAGAGTCGTGAGGACAAGATTGCCTGGCTGCAGGAAACGATACAAAAAGACGGAGCAGATGCCTTCGTCGTATCGGCTCTTGACGAGATTGCCTGGCTACTGAATCTTCGCGGGAATGACGTAGATTATAATCCGGTATTTTTATCCTATCTGATGTTGGTTCGCGATGTTGACAGTGAAACGAGTAACAATGGGCAGTCTGTTGAAGAAACAGACGAAACATGGAAACTCTGTCTCTACACAAATGCCGATAATATTCCGGATGCATTATGTGCCGGAACAATCGGGAAGGTACGGTTTTCTATCCGGAAGTATCATGATTTTTATATACAGCTCGGCTCTGTTATCAAAGGCAGAACCGTATGGGCCGATGAAGGCAGTTGTTCCTGCCGTATGATCGAAACAATATCGGCAAGTGCGAAGGGGCTGATCCGTAAACCGTCGCCGATCATTTTGGAAAAGGCAGTAAAAAATAAAACAGAGATCGAAAATATCCGGATGGCGCATATCAAAGACGGCGTGGCAGTGACGAAATGGATCTGTGCTCTGAAACAAATGGAAATCGGATATGAACTGACAGAATTATCCGCCGCTGAAATATTGGAAGAATATAGAAAGCAGCAGCCGGATTATAAAGGTCAGAGTTTTGCCCCGATCATTGCCTTTCGTGAGCATGGTGCCATCGTGCATTACGAACCGACACCGGAAACAGATGCCAAGATTGAATTCGGAAAGGGCGATTTTTTATTGGCGGATACCGGCGGACATTATCTTGAGGGGACGACGGATATCACGCGGACAATCAGTCTGGGAGAGCCTTCCGAAGAGCAGAAAAAGCATTATACAGCAGTACTGAAAGGACATCTGGCGCTATTGGATGCGGTCTTTTTGGAGGGGGCAGCCGGCAGCAGTCTTGATCAGCTGGCAAGACAGCCCCTTTACAGGCTGGGACTCGATTATCGGCATGGCACAGGGCACGGCGTGGGGTATCTGTTAAATGTGCATGAAAGTCCGAATGCTTTTCGTATGAAGTATACTACGGAGAATGTGATCAAAGAAGGTATGGTCACATCCGATGAGCCCGGCGTGTATTTAGAGGGAAGATGCGGAATTCGTATCGAGAGTCTGATTTTATCTGTGCAACGACAGGAAACAGAATATGGGAAATTTCTAAGCTTTGAACCTTTGACTATGGTGCCTTTTGACAGAGCATCTATCGATGAGGACATGCTCTCACAGGAAGAAAAAGAGATCCTGGACAGATATCACAAGATGGTATTTGAAAAGCTTTCTCCCTATCTGACAAACGATGAAAGGGCATGGCTGGCTGAAGAAACAAAGCCTTTTGCTGTATTGTTATTTCAATAGGAAACAGCTATAATGATTAACATAGGTTTGGGTTAAGATGCAACATTGAAAGACGATGACCGGCGTTTAGATAAAAGGTAGCGTAAAGTCCGATATGAAAATGCAGTACCGGAAAACTACTGATTCATTGAGGAAAAGGGGGTAGTGTATGAAAAAGAAGATCCTGTTTGCATTGATACAGTTTGCCATGGCCGGATTTTTGTCGGTGAATGCATTTGCTTCGCCGGAGGATATGGGAGCCGTTGGAACTGAGGCACAGCTCATGGAAGAGGAAGATCTGTCATCTGAAGCGGGTATCGCAACAGTGCAGCTTACACTGCCTGTAACCTGTCATCAGACTGAGGCCAGGTCCATATTGACCAAGATCAATGACTTCAGGGCAGACGAATCGATGGCATGGTATTGGAATAGTACCGATACGCAAAAAATATACTGTAGCTCGCTTTCGGATATGACTTATGATTATACGCTGGAAGAGATTGCCATAAAAAGAGCTGCGGAGCTGGCGATTGATTTCGACCATTACAGACCTTCCGGTGTTAAGGTATATGATGAAGCCGGGCAACAGACAACTTACAGTGCCTATGGGGAAAATATTGCGTATGGATATGGCAGTGCAGAGAGTGTTTTTGTAGCCTGGAGAGAAGATAACGATGCTTATGCAGGTCAGGGACATCGCCGAAATATGCTGAATGATAAGTTTGATGCTGTAGGGATCGGTTGTGTTGAATATGACGGATGTTTATACTGGGTACAGGTTTTTGGGGGCTGGGGTACAAACGAAAGTTCGCAGACTAGTGCAGATAATGCTGCACGAAATGTCACGTTTGATATAACAGCTGACAGGGTCCTTTCGGCTAAGTGGGTATTTACCCCATCCACCGGATTGGAAGTAGGACAGGGTTGTACGATCGATCTTCCGGATACAAAAGCAAATGTGACTTTAGAAGCTGCTAAAAGAAGCAGTTATGATACGATTGCTGTGCCTTCCATGACAATTACAGATACCAATATTGCCAGAATAGAAAACGGGAAGATCAAGGGGATTAAGAAAGGACAGACATCATTGACTTGTACCGGCGAGGTGGGAGGAATCACGATTTCAGATTCCCTTCTCATAACGGTAACGGATGAAGTATGTTCCGGTAGTGATTGTGAAGATGTTTCCGATGATCAGCTTTTGCCTTCGTGGGAGAATTATGATTATACCTTTACGGCAGTGGATGGGTCTTCTGTTTCATCAAAAGCATCCGGCAAACCCAAAATGCTTGTGTTCTGTACCCTCACCTGCAATTCCTGTACCTACTTGCTGGAGAATCTGAAAAAAGATAAGGAACTGTATGAAGGGTATGACATAGATATAGTTTATATGCCGTTGTCGTGGGAAGATCCGGCTGTTTCGCTGGAGGATATAGCACAGGCCACAGAGTCTTACAGTGATGCGCCGGTAACATATTGTTCCGATACTTCTTCAGCACCCTGGGGTGCAGCATATGACTATAAGTACCGGGTGGCTGAAAACCGTTCTGTTGGTACGCCGTTCTGCATTTTGATCAATACGGATAATCGGATCATTGATTACTGTGAAGGCGGTAAGGTCGATATGGCTGGTTGGATGCAGGAAGCGTTTTCTAAAAAATATGAGACAGGACCGGTCAGCGAAAATACCGGAGGAAACAACAGTGGAAATACCGGTGGAAGCAGTGGTGGAAACAGTGGCGGAAATACCAGTGGAAACAGTGGCGGAAATGCCGGCGGGAACACCGGTGGCTCAGGGAATACAAGCGAGACCAAGCCTTCCTGGAATAATCTGGAGATTTCATTCCCTTCGGAATCCGGTGGAACGGTTTCAACAACAGCAGCCGGTAAACCGAAATTGTTGATCTTCTATCAGGAGAGCTGCGGGAACTGTAATAATATGTTTTCGAAGATGGCTTCAGATCCGGCAGGTTCTTATGATGGCATAGATATCCTGGCAGTAGATATCCGTGGAGACACTGCAGAGCAACTAAAAGCGCATAAGAGTAAATTTGCAGGTATTACGGCAACGTTCTGCAGTGATTCGAACAGTACGGCATTTCGTTATAAAGGATTAAAAGACGGTCAGAGCTGGGGAACGATCGGAACGCCGTATTGTGTATTGATCAACAAGGATAATCAGGTTGTTTCAATTGGTGATGCATACTCATATCCCATGTATAGCTGGATCAATTATCTTCTGACCGGTATCTATACGCCGCCTGCAGCATCGCAAGATGATAAATGTGAAAGCGGGGATTGCTCCACCAGCAAATCCAATACAGATCCTGCGGATGATGAGGATGATGACGATGATTTTATAATAAAAGCGCCGGGAAAATCAAAACTGAAAAAATTGAAACGTTTCTATTCCGATACACTTTATCTGACGTGGAAAAATCTGAAAGCTTACGGATATGAGGTGCAGATTGCCTCCAATTCCAAATTTACGAAGAACAAGAAGAAGTATAATAAATTCGGTACCAGCGGTTATATCACATTGACGAAAAAGCAATACAAAAAATTCAGGAAGAAATACTGCTATGTGCGTATCAGGGCTTACCATGTAGATTTTTCCGGTAAAAAGTTATATGGGACGTGGAGTGCGGTAAAAAAGATCAAGATAAAATAGAACTGAAAAAATGATAATCGGGAGGGGAAAATTATGTCAGAAAGATATTTAGGAGAAAGCACAAAGAAATTGGGGTTTGGTCTGATGCGTCTGCCGCGGATCGAAGGGTCGGACGATGTCATCGATATCGAGCAGACCAAAGAAATGGTGGATCTGTTTATGGACGCAGGCTGCACCTACTATGACACCGCCTGGATCTATCCGGGAAGTGAAGAAGCCATAAAAAAAGCACTGGTGGACCGGTATCCGCGGGAGAGCTATACCCTGGCTACCAAGAATGCCGCATGGGCAGGCTGCAAGACCAGGGAAGATGCCATTGCCCAGTTTGAAACATCATTAAACAGGACCGGGGCAGGCTATTTTGATTATTACCTGCTGCATAACTTAGGGCAGAACCGCACCAAAGCTTTTGAAGAGTTTGACATGTGGCGGTTTGCCTTTGACATGAAGGCGGAAGGCAAGATCAAGCATGTGGGATTTTCTTTCCACTCTACTGCAGAAGAGTTGGAAGAGATCCTGACAGCTCATCCCGAGGCAGAGTTTGTACAGCTCCAGATCAATTACGGTGATTGGGAAAACATCGATATCCAATCCAGAAAAGTATATGAAGTTGCCAGAAAGCATGAGAAACCGGTTGTCATCATGGAGCCGGTAAAGGGCGG
>JAFZNL010000184.1 GCA_017550925.1 Lachnospiraceae bacterium
AAATTAAAGGCGGTGACCGGACGCAGGAAACCGGCCAACCTTTATGAAGTGCGAAAGAAACTTTTGTATAAAGACTATGATGTCAAGGTGCTCTGCGAAGACAGAAAGACCATGATCGGCATCCCCAGGGTGCTGAATTTCTGGGAGGGCGCGCCTTTCTGGACCACCTTCTTTAAGGCTCTTGGCTTTGGCGTGACCTTTTCACCCTTTTCCACCAGGGCAATCTATGAAAACGGGATCCATGCGGTGCCTTCGGATACGGAATGTTTCCCGGCAAAACTGACCCATGGGCATATCCGTGCCTTGCGGGATATGGATGTGGACCGGATCTTCATGCCCAAGATCGTGGTCATGCCTTCGGAGAATAAAGAGGAAACTTCGTTTTCGAGATGCGCCCTGGTAAAGGGCTATCCCATCGTCATGGAGAATTCCGATAATCCTGATGACAAGTACGGGATCCCTTTTGATACCCCGTATTTTTACTGGTATACGGATGAGGACCGGGAAAAACAGGTCTGTGATTACATGGAGGCTGCTTTTTCCATAGACAGAGATCTGACGCTGCAGGCGGTAAGACAGGGGGCAGCGGCCCAGAAGGAATATGACAGACTCTTAAAAGAGGCCGGCAAAAAGGTTCTCGAAGAGACGCAGGAAGCGGGCGGTTTTGCAGTGGTACTGGCGGGCAGGCCCTATCATAATGATTCCCTGATCAACCACGAACTGCCGGAGCTTTTGACCTCCTTTGGGGTAAACGTCCTGACGGCAGACTGTCTGCCGGATCTTCCCGAAGTGGAACTGCGAAAGTCCAGGATCGATATCGTTAACAACTTCCATGCCAGGATGCTGGGAAGCGCGATCTTGGCGGCCCAGGATCCGTCTCTGGAATATGTCCAGATCGTCAGCTTCGGCTGCGGTCATGATGCGGTGCTCTCCGATGAGATCATCCGCCTGATGAACAAGATCTCGGATAAGTCGCCGCTGATCCTGAAAGTGGACGAAAGCGATGCCCAGGGACCTCTGCGCATCCGCGTCCGTTCCTTTATCGAGACCATTGAGCGCAAGCGCAAGAAAGGCATGATCAACGATCAGGTGAGGGAGCTTCCCGATCCTTACGAGGTGAAGTTCACCAAGAAAGAGAGAAAAGAGAAGATCGTCCTGGTACCCAATTCTTCCCATGCCTTCTGTCAGGTGATGTCGGCGGCCTTTGAATCCCAGGGGATCCGCGCCGTACCGTTGGAAGTGGGACGGGAAGAAGCCATCCGTCTTGGTAAAAAATACACCCATAACGATATCTGCTTCCCGGCACAGATCGTCATCGGGGAGATTTTGGCAGAGCTGTTTTCCGGCAAATACGATACAAACGAAGTTTCAGTTGCCATGGCAAAATACTTAGGCTGCTGCAGGCTGCCCCACTATGCGACCATCCTGCGGAAAGCCCTGGATGACGCAGGCTTTGCGGATATCGCCATCATGACCAATGATGATGTGGACTACCATGAGATGCATCCGGGCTTCCATATCAATGCCGTATCCCTGCTTCGGATCTCCATGTCCCTGCCCATGATCGATACCTTAGAGGAGATCCTGCGCAAGATCCGTCCTTATGAAAAGGTAAAGGGCAGCGCGGACAAGGCGTTTGAAGAAGCGATGGAACTTTTGACCGGCGGGCTTCGCAGGGGTGGTACCTTGGGTCTTGTCAGCGGATTTAAAAAAGCATTGAAAAGACTGTCCCGGGTGGAATATGATAATAGTGAGAGAAAACCGAGAGTTCTCATCGTCGGCGAGTACCTTTTAAACTTCCATCCCGGTGCCAACCATGAGATCGAGCGGTACTTGGAGGATAACGGTTTTGAGATCATCGAAGCCAATATGACCGATGTCATCCAGAAATCCTATTTCTGCCAGGGAAGGCAGATCAAGGAATTTGCTGCCACCAGGGATAAGGCAACGGTCTTTTGGTCCAAGGTGGCAAACGCCTTCTTTACCTTTGCCCATAGGACTACGGACTTTTTGGCCAGAAAATATCCGCTCCACACAAAGAGTGTGCTGATGAAGGATCTGTCCGTGGATTCCGATCCCATCATCCATCATACTTTTGATACGGGAGAGGGCATCCTGATCCCGGCAGAGATCATCCATCATGCCAAACATGGCTGCAACCATTTCGTGATCCTGCAGCCCTTCGGCTGCCTGCCTAATCACGTCATCGGCAGGGGCGTCTGCAAGAAACTGAAAGAAATGTTCCCCCAGATCGAACTGCTACCCCTTGACTACGATCCGGATGTGAGCTTTGCCAATCTGGAAAACCGCCTGCAGATGCTGATCATGAGTAGCCAGACCATGAAGAAAGATAAGGTGTCTGCAACACCTGCAAAGGATAGTGCGAAGAAACAGAAAAGCAAGAAAAAGCAGAAGAAAGCAGCGAAGAAGAGCGCATAAACTACGTTGATATTGGCAGTGAGATGCGACATGAAAAATCAATGATGGAGAAGTTGTGATCAATAGGATCGTGTAAAGACCGGAAAAAACCGGAGTGAGAAATTACGTATCAATAAGGGGATGGAAGAATATGGATTATATCATATTTGCAGATCTTCTGGAATACATTGCCAGTGCGATCTTTTTTATGATGATCTCGCAAAAACTGTTTTTTGTACGAAGGAGTAAGGCGGCCGGTTTTGTGCTGCTGAGCATCTCGCCCTCGATAGCCGTCATATATTCCTTTACGGCTTCGTATGAATTTTCAGATATGCAAGCCGGCATCAAACAGGCGCTCATAGGCGCGGCGGCAAACACTGCGTTCTCACTGTTCATGCAGCTGATATTTTTATTTTTATATATCAAAACAGTACATGCGAAAAATCCCTCCATTGCATTGTTTGTTTATTTGTGTTCTACCATGATCGTCCCCGGGATCACAGTCCTATATGATTCGACAAGTCCATACGCCACTTATATCCCCGTGATCCTCTATATTTTTCTTCATATCCTGTTTTATAAAATGATCGTGGTTCCCTTATCGGAACTGACACGTCAGCGACAAGTGACGAATACCAGATTGTTTGTCGTGTTGCCGGTCATTGCGTTCATTTTCAATAATCTCATGAATGCGCTGTTTTGGGTAACATCTGCCATCGTAAATTTTCAATCCGTGAATACGGAAGGCGTGCGGGATTTTCTGGAAAGCGATCCGAGAGGAGAGGCTGCACTGGCTGTCCAGCGTATTCTGGTAACCTGCGTGAAGGCGCAGTCAGTCGTCTATGTTTATCCCAGTATCGTCGTGACCATCGTGCTGATCATTGCAGTGTCTACCATTGTCAAAAATGTCAGTTACATGAATGAAACCATTAAGGCACATGGTCAGGTCAAGGCACTTTCTGTAGAAGTCATGGAAGCCCTTGCCCATACCATCGATGCGAAGGATGAGTATACGAGAGGTCATTCCGTGCGCGTGGCAAAGTATTCCAAAATGATCGCTGAAAAAATGGGTCTGACTGCGGAAGAATGCGAGGATGTGTATTACATGGGACTGCTTCACGATATCGGCAAGATCGGTGTGCCCAATGAGATCATCAACAAGCCGGCCCGCCTGACGGATGATGAGTATGGCGTCATTAAAAAGCATCCTATGACGGGATTTGATATTTTGGCGGAGATCAAAACAAGACCGGACCTTGCAACGGGTGCCAGATGGCATCATGAACGGTATGATGGCAGCGGCTATCCGGATCATAAAAAGGCGGAGGAAATTCCGCTGCCGGCACGGAT
>JAFZNL010000185.1 GCA_017550925.1 Lachnospiraceae bacterium
ATTTGGAAAAAGACGTCTCCCACGGAAAGCGCCTCATCCACGATCAGAATCTCCGGATCGATATTGATAGCCACCGCAAAAGCAAGGCGGACAAACATCCCCGACGAATAGGTCTTCACCGGCTGCTTTGCGAAATCCCCGATATCTGCAAATTCCAAAATAGCCGGCAGCCGCTCATCGATCTCCGCGTTTGTAAAGCCCATCATGGTACCGTTTAAGTACACATTCTCAATGCCGGTATATTCCATGTTAAAGCCGGCCCCCAGCTCCAAAAGCGCCGAGATCCTGCCATCCACATTCACCTCACCGCTGGTCTTACTAAGCACTCCTGTGATGATCTTCAGGACCGTGGATTTTCCCGAGCCATTGGTACCGATGATCCCCACGCTCTCCCCTTTTTGGATGGAAAAATTCACATCCTTCAGGGCATGGTGCTCCCGGCTTCTTTTATGCCGCACCAGACCCAGGGACTCTTTCAATCGGTCCGACGGTTTGTCATATAAGCGATAAACCTTATTTAAGTTTTTTACTTCAATCACTGTCTGTTCTGCCATAATTTATAATACATCCGAAAAATGCGGCTGCAGCCGTTTGAAGACCCAGTTTCCGATCAGGAATAACAGGATGGTAAATGCCCAGAAATACAGGGTCAGACCCCATTCCTGCCAAAACCATTTCCCTTCGAAAAGGGACCATCTGTAGCCCATCACCACATAGTAGAGGGGATTGAGCTTAAACAGGGTCAGGAGCGTGGGATGGCCGGCCAGGTTGGATACCGACCACATGATGGGTGTTGCCCACATACCGATCTGTAGCGCAATGGCGATGATCTGGGACAGATCCCTGAAAAAGATCACCACAGAGCAGAAGGTATAGCTCAGTGCCAGCACCAGAGCCATCATGCAAAAACTGTAATACAAAAGCTGTACATTACAGAGCTGCGGCGCAAAGCCGTAGCAAAGATAGATCAGATACAGCACACCGATGAAAAAGGCATGGATGAAACAGGCCGCCACTACCTTGACTGCCGGCAGGATGCTGATCTGGAACACTACTTTTTTCACCAGATAATTATATTCGATCAGCGCATTTGTGGAATGAGTCAGCGCTTCCGAGAAGTAAAACCAGGGCACCAGCCCGCTGGTCAGATACACAACAAAAGGGACCTCTAAGCCCGAGGCGAAGAGTTCCGGTTTTGCGGAAAATCCCTTTTCGAAGACAAGCCAATAGACCAGCACGGTGATCACCGGCTGGACAAAAGCCCATATGATCCCGAGGTAGGATCCCGCATATCTGGTTTTAAAATCGTTTTTTGCAAGTTTTCCGATCAGCGCTTTATTGGTCCAAAGCTGCACCGGAATGGATTTCTTTTGTTCCATCTCAATATGATCCGCACATAATAATACAATATTATACTATATTTCACTCTGACTTTCTATGAAAAAATGCATAAATATCTTCTGCACAGGCAGGTGTGATCTCCGGAACGGCAGTCAGCTGTTCCACCGTCGCCTCCTTCATGGCCTCTAAGGAATCAAAATGCCGCATCAGCGCCTTTCTCCTGGCAGGTCCCACACCCTTGATCTCTTCTAAGATGGATTTGACACTGGCCTTGCCACGCAGGGACCTGTGGTATTCAATGGCAAATCGGTGGGCTTCATCCTGGATCCTGGTGATCAGGGCAAAGCCTTCGGACCTGGTATCGATGGGCAGCTCCACATTGTTAAAGTACAGCCCCCTGGTCCTGTGGGCGTCATCCTTGACCATGCCGCAGACAGGAATGTCCAGATTCAGTTCTTCCAAAACCTGCAGACAGATATTGACCTGTCCCCTGCCGCCATCCATCAAGAGCAGATCCGGGAACTTGGTAAAGCTTCCGTAGGCATCTTCTAACTGTTTTTCCGCCCGCTCTTTTTTCTCATTCAGTCCATGGACAAAACGCCTGGTCAGTACTTCCTTCATGCTGGCGTAATCATTGGGACCCTCCACGGTCTTGATCCGAAACTTCCGGTAATCACTGCGCTTGGGCCTGCCGTCTTCAAATACCACCATGGAGCCTACGGATTCAAAACCGCTGGTATTGGAAATATCAAAGGCTTCCATCCGGCTGATGCCGGTCAGCCCCGTGATCTCTTCGATCTGGCGGACCGCACCGACTGTCCGCTCCTGCTCCCGTTTGATCCGTTCCTGATCCTGGGAGAGAATCAATGCAGCGTTGCGCTTTGCCAGCTCCACCAGCTTTTCCTTTTGTCCGATCTTGGGTACCACAAAATGCACTCGGCTGCCCTTCCTTCCGGAAAGCCACTCCTCTAACAGGGGCATATCCTCGATCTCTTCAGAGAGCATGACAGTGCGGGGCAGATAGGGTGTTCCCGCATAGTATTGCTTTACAAAGCTACCAAGAGAATCCTCCTGGCTCTCATCCTCCGTATTTTTCATGTAGTAATGTTCCCGGCCGATGAGTTTGCCGTCCCGGACGAAGAAGATCTGTACTACCGTTGCCTGCTCATCACTTGCCAGGGCAATGACATCCTTATCCTCACCGCCGAAATCCGTGATCTTTTGCTTTTGCGCCACGGCATTGACGGAAGAGAGCAGATCCCGCCAGTAAATGGCCTGCTCAAAATCCATCTCTTCGGAGGCTTTTTCCATATTGGCCTGCAGTTCCTTCAGGATCGGGCTGTAGTTGCCCCCCAGAAAGTCCAGGGCTTTTTTCACATTCTCCGCATAATCTTCCCGGCTGATCAGACCCATACAGGGCGCATCGCACTGGTGCATATGATAATTCAGGCAGGCCCGCTGGTTTGCATTCCTTGCGCTGCCCTCCTGCAGGCCGTCATCCTGCGGCTCACCCTCCTGCGGCCCGTCATCCTGCATCGTATCCCCGTTAGCGGTAAGCTTCCGGTTACAGGTCCTGATATGATAAAGCTTTGTCAAAAGTTCAATGGTATCCTTCACAGATGCCGCACTGGTGAATGGCCCGAAATACTTGGACTTATCTTTTTTCATCAAACGCGAAAAAAGCACCCTGGGGTATTCTTCCCCCAGCGTGACCTTGATGTAAGGATAGGTCTTATCGTCCTTCAGCAGGGTATTATACTTGGGCCGGTGCTCTTTGATCAGGTTATTCTCCAGCACCAGTGCCTCAAGCTCGGAATCCGTCAGGATGTATTCAAAATGATCGATCAGGGAAACCATCTTTTGGATCTTTGCAGTCTTTTTGGTGCTTTCCCTGAAATAAGAATGCACGCGGCGGGTGAGACTGATCGCCTTGCCGACATAAATGATCGCATCCGCCGCATCGTGCATAATATAGACCCCCGGTGCATCGGGGAGTTTTTTCAGTTCTTCCTGAATATCAAACATGAAACTCTAACAAAAATCTACTCCAAAATAACTCTCAGATAATCTGCCTGTTACCTGATATAAAACGCTTACTCATCATCCTCTCCGAGATCAGCCGTTGCTGCCAGATCATCCAGCAGTTTTGCTCCTTCGGAAAATCGTTTCTCAAGCAAAGCGTTACTTTCATTCTTCTGCATATCTGCTTTGGCATTGGCAGCGGCATCATCCTTCTTTTCCGCTTCTTCCTCTCCGGTCAGCGCAATGTTATCAGAGCGTTTTCCAAAACTGACCTCTTCTTCTTCATCGTCTTCCGGCGGAGTAGCGTAATCAGGATTTTCTTTTTTCATATCTACCAAATCCGGCTTAGGACCGCTCTCTTCTTTCGGTTCATTTTTCGGTGCCGGAATGATAGTAAACTCGCGAACACTGGTGGCCTTCACTTTTTCATCATCCACTACTGCTTCGAAACGGGTATGGGAATTTGCATCATCCGAAAGCTTTTTCTGCTGATCCGGCTTGTTTTGATGATAGGCTTTCTCCAGATCGATCTCCTCTTCTTCTCCGTCGATCATGACAGTGATCGCCGTCACATCATCTTTCGCCTTATTCTTTTCAGCGTCCTTCTCTTTCTTCTTTGACGCTTTGTCATCCGGCTCGGGTAGTCCTTTTTCCTTGCGGAAGATCTGCATGAATTCCTTGCCGGTGATGGTCTCCTGCTTGATCAGTCTTGCCGCGATCTTGTCCATGACTTTGCGGTTATCCTTCAGGAGTTTCTTCGCTTCTTTATAGCAGTCCTTCAGGATATTTTTGACTTCATCATCGA
>JAFZNL010000186.1 GCA_017550925.1 Lachnospiraceae bacterium
CTTCCGGAATATCCTTTAGTCCCGCTGCATCTCCCAACAATCCTTTCAACACTTCAGCCATACCAACAATATCAGGCGGCAGGAGTTTTGGCGTATTTATAAGGGCGATCTGTTCCAATTCTTCTTCCGTCACCTTCCATATTTGTAAATGAGATCTATGGATCAGGATCGTCGCATACGTGTCCTTCATGATTTTGTCCGGCAGGATATAGTAAAACACCATTGCCAGGTCCATAAACTGCTTATAGGGGATTTCCTCAAGAAGCTTACTGTTTTTTTCCATATTTATAAGTTTATAGACGATCCGCTTTTTCGCCTTTTCAAAGTCTACAAAATCATCTACTTCAAACTCCGCATCTTTTGATGTATCCGACACAACCTTTGCAATCTCAGCAGCGATGCTTTCCATCGTCCTTCCGTTTTCATACATAGCAAGATATTGCGCAAGATAAATATTGGGTGAGATGTTTTTTCCCTTGGCCGTAAAGCTGATCCCATCTTCGATCACGCCGTTATTCTTTCTTACATGATTAAGCTGCATTGTTGTATCATCCGGAATTTTTTCCTGAAGCAGCGTTGTTAATTGATCGTAAAATTCAGACATTTCCATTGTTCTACCTCCGATTTATCAATAGTTTTTCGGCTCCGTATTTTCATATCGGACCTTACACTACCATCATTTTTCAGCAACAAAAAGACAACAGCGTAAACTGTTGTCTTTTGGGTAAGTCATGAAAATGTCTGTAATATGCTTATACTCTGGAAAGGTATTCGCCGGATCTGGTATCGATCTTGATCACATCACCCTGGTTTACGAAGAGGGGAACCTGAACGGTCGCGCCGGTCTCTACGGTAGCGGGCTTGGTTGCGCCGGTAGCCGTATCACCCTTGAAGCCGGGTTCTGTCTCTGTGATCTCGAGTTCTACGAAGAGAGGAGGCTCTACTGCGAAGATGCTACCGTTATGGGACAACATCTTAACCATCTCATTCTCTTTTACAAAAGTCATGGAATCGCCGACAGAATCCTTGTTCAGTGCGATCTGCTCATAGGATTCGGTATCCATGAAGTTGTAAAGATCGCCATCAGAGTACAGATACTGCATCTCTTTTCTATCGATTCGTGCCTGGGGACATTTTTCCGTCGGACGGAAAGTCTTCTCAACAACGCCGCCACTCTTGATGTTCTTAAGTTTGGTACGAACAAAGGCTGCGCCCTTCCCCGGTTTTACGTGCTGGAATTCAATGATCTGGAAAACGTTGCCTTCCAATTCGATCGTAACTCCGTTTCTGAAATCACCTGCGGATATCATACTTATATTCCTCCTAAAATTTTCACGAAAATGATACGACAAATAGTATAAACGCTTTTATCCGTTTTTTCAACCATTTTTTTCATTTTCTTTTTCAGTTTCAACCGATGCGTCAGCGGGTTTCATCAATCCTTTGAGCATCGCAACCGCTTCCTTATATCCTTCAAAACCTTTCCCGTAAATCTGTCCGTCACAGGCATCCTTTGTAACGGAAACCTTGCGAAAGTCCTCTCTTGCTGTGATGTCTGACAGGTGTACCTCGATCTTCGGGATATCTCCAACGCTGGCCAGCGCGTCATGCAATGCATAACTGTAATGGGTCAGCGCGCCGGGATTAATGATGATGCCGCTCATTTTTTCCCGATATGCTTCTTGAATACGGTCGATCAGTTCTCCTTCATGATTTGACTGGAAAAACAGGGGTTCCAGTCCCTGATTTCCCGCCTCTACTTCAATATAATTGAGCAGATCATCATAGGATTTATTGCCATATACCTCAGGCTCGCGGATCCCCAGGAAATTCAGGTTCGGTCCGTGGATCACAAGAATGCGGTTTCTTGACTCCCTTTCAATCCTGCGCTGCCTTCTTTCGTGCTTTTCCTGCTCAAAGGCATCTACACAGAGTTTGCATACTTCAGATGGCGTCAGTCCATCTACTTCCACAATCTTATCTGCGATCTTTTCATAGATCGGTCCCCGCTCGGCAAGCAGCTGGTCAATCTTCCCCTTAGGATCTTCCACCTGCAGAAGCGGTCTTTTTTCATCACCCTCCAGCCTTTCGTAAAGCGTCTCCGCCGAGGCTTTTAAATAGATGATGATGCCCTGCTTTTTCATGATGCGACGGTTTTTCTCGCGCATCACCAGTCCGCCGCCCGTCGCTACGACGTAAGACAGCTTACTGTCAAACAGGCTGATCAGCACAGTGGTTTCCATATCCCGGAAGGACTGCTCACCATCTTCTTCAAAAATCTGGTTGATCGTCCTTTTTTCTTTCACTTCCACCATGGAATCAATATCGGTAAAAGGTTTTTTCAGCTGAAAAGAGAGTTTCTTTCCGATACTGGATTTACCACAGCCCATGAGTCCGATCAAAAAAATGTGTTTCATTTGAATATCCCCCTGTGATTAGTTTGAATACCGCTTTCCATTTGCTAATGACAATTTGCAATAAATTATATTCTTTTCTATATTCTTTTCAATTATCCTCATTCATTTTAGCCAAAAGCGCGTCCAGCACTTCCTGACTTGCCGAGATCTGCCCCGTCCACCTGCCGGTAAAAAGCTCATAAGCGATCACGCCCTGATACAGCAGCATGGCAAGTCCGTTCATTGTTTTGCCTCCTCGTTTCCTGATCTCTTTCAAAAATACCGTTTCAGCCGGTTTGTAGATCAGATCCACGCCGCCATAAACTTTGTCAAAAATCTCTTTTCCCTGCACCGAGTCAGGATCGATCACGCAGTCCGTATCATTGGGAGAAAGTCCTACGCTGGTACACTGAATGGCAAGAAACCGCTCGCTGCCCATTTCCTTTGCAAGATCTGTCAGAGCGACAGCCTTGAAAACCATTTCCTCCGCGCCCTGCTTTCCGGATCCGTCTGAAAAATCAGACGAACGGATATCTTCCATGATCTTTTCCGCCTTATCCGCGGTCCTGTTTGCGATCAGGAGCTTCGCCGGTTTTTGCGATGCGCAAAGAAATGCCGCCGCCCTGGCTGCGCCGCCGGCTCCCAGGATCAGGATATTTTCACCCTCTACCGTAAAACCGGCTTTCTGCATTGCATGGGAAAGTCCCGGAAGATCCGTATTGTAACCCTTGAAACCCTCATCCGTTCGCACCAGTGTATTTACGGCACCTACGCAACGCGCAAGGGGATCGATATCCGTCAGATACGGGATAACGGCGCTTTTATGCGGAACCGTTACATTCAGCCCTGCAATATTCAGCGCAAATGCTCCTTTTACCGCGTTTTCGATCTCCTCTGGCCTGACACAGAAAGGAACGTAAACAAGATCATCTCCAAATGATGCTGCCAGCGTATTATGGATCAGCGGAGATTTGGTATGTTCCACAGGATAGCCGATCAGACCGGTGACGCGGGTTTTTCCGCCCACAGATCCCGGCATAACCGGTATGAAATTCGCCCCCTCATTTTGGTTTTCCAATTCGGTCAACCCTCTTTCTTTTGCTCTTTTGCCTTATTCTTTTCATACTCACGCATGACGATCCGTTCCAATATGCGCTTGAGTATGATCTGGATCTCCTCGTGTTTTGCCAGCTGTCCCACAAGGATGGAATGCATCCCCGCCCTGTTGGCGCCCCAGACATCCGTAAAGATCTGATCCCCGATCAAAACAGTGGACTGCTCATCACTCCCCAGCAGTACCATTGCCGCCTGATACTGCTTTATGGATGGTTTTGCCGCTTTATAGATATAAGGGATCTGCAGCGCATCTGCAAAACTTTTGACACGGGGTTCTTTATTATTCGAAAGGACTAATATCTGAAATCCCAGTCCTTTCAGTTCTTCGATGAGAGCATGGCTCCTGTCGTCTGCCGGTGCATTGTGTTCCACCAGCGTATTGTCAATGTCATAAAGGATTGCCTTATATCCTCTTGCGCGAAGTCCTTTGTAATCCACTTCATACGCATTTGGTGCAGTCTCTTTTGGATAAAACGTCTGAAACATATCTTTATGGTCCTCAGAAAAAAAGGCGCCGAAACGGCGCCCTTTAAACAATCAATACTAACCCTGATCAAGCACCTTCTTCAGTTCTTCCATAAAGGTGTTGATATCTTTGAACTCTCTGTATACAGATGCGAAACGCACATAAGCAACCGCTTCGAGGTTCTTGAGTTTTTCCATTACCATCTCGCCGATCACGGTACTGGGGATCTCTTTTTCTTCTTTATTGAAAATCTCAGTCTCCACCTCGTCCACCAGCTGATTGATCTGGTTGGCACTGATCGGTCTTTTATGGCAGGCACGCAGAACGCCGGCCTCGATCTTGGCACGGTCATAAGTTTCGCGGTTATTGTCTTTCTTGATAATGATCAGCGGGATCGTCTCCACCTTTTCATAGGTTGTAAAACGCTTTCCACATTCATCACAGACGCGCCTTCTCCTGATGGAATTGTTCTCCTCTGCAGGCCGCGAGTCGATAACTCTTGTGTTTTCGTGTCCGCAAAATGGGCATTTCATGTTTCGTCCTCCTGATCACTTAATCTTTCGTTCTTTATAACTGTTCCGGCATATAACCGGTTACGCACTTTATAAAAGTCCTGGCCCTTATCCCCTTGGATGGGCTTTGCTGTAGACATCCCTGATCCGGTTATGGTTCATATTGGCATAGATCTGGGTTGTCGAGATATCCGAATGACCCAGCATTTCCTGGACGCTCCGAAGATCTGCTCCGTTTTCCACCAGATGGGCTGCAAAAGAATGTCTCAGTGTATGCGGCGTAATGTCTGCTGTGATCCCTGCCTTTTTGGCATAAAACTTGATCAGTTTCCAAA
>JAFZNL010000187.1 GCA_017550925.1 Lachnospiraceae bacterium
ATATGAATTCCATTATGCTGATCAGGAATGAGCGGTCCTTTATGGTCAATGCCCTGATCTCTAATCTGACAAGCAATGCTTACAATGTCTTAGAGGTTCCCTTTCAGTTAAAGGAACTGGAAAAAAATCAGGCCGCAGCAGATATCATCGTGATCTATGCGGATGATTCCCTCATGAGCAATCAGGGTGCACTGATCTACTTAAAGGATCTTTGCGTGGAAGAGGACAAGCAGCTGATCTTCATCGGCAGCAAACAGCAGATCGAGGATATCAGCACCATCATGCCATCCCACCTCTTTGCCGAGGTCTTCGAGCGTCCCCTGGATATGAATCATTTCATCGAAAAGATCGATACCCTGACGGATGAAAAAGAGCAGGAGCAGAGGAAAAAGTGCATCCTTATAGTAGACGATGATGTCAGTTATCTCCATATTCTGAAGGAATGGCTCAAGGACGATTACCGTGTGGGCATGGCCAAATCAGCCATGCAGGCCATCACCTGGCTTGCCAGGAACAACGTGGACCTGATCCTTTTGGACTACGAAATGCCGGTGACCAACGGCCTCAAGGTTTTTGAGATGCTCAAAAGCGAGCAATTTTCCAAAGATATCCCCGTCATGTTCCTGACGGGAAAAAGTGATAAAGAGACGATCCTTCGTGTCATGACCTTAAAGCCCGCTGGCTATATGTTAAAAGACATCACCAAGATGCAGCTTCTGGCAAATCTGGATAAATACTTTGTCAAACAGCGTTACAACAAATTGACGGATAATAAACCGGCTGACAATAAAGATTGAAATAATGAAAATTCCTGTATGAACATTCCTGTATGAAAATGGAATCAAAAAAACACTGATCAATTTTGAGAGGATATAACAATCTATGGCTACCCGTAAAAACAAACGCCAAAAAGAAGCACTGGATCCGGCGCAGATCGAACAGAAAAACAAATTGTTCCTGGTGGTCTCCGTGGTGATCTTTCCGATCCTGTTTTTGTACTATTTTGTCTGGGATATTTATATCCTGATGATCCTCGGCGGCGCATCTTTTTCAAAATGCGCGGATATCCATATCATGATAGTCATGGCTGTTCTGATCACCATCCTGACCTTCTGTGCCATACGGTTTCACAAGATCCCAAAGATCGCTCCGATCATCACATTCCTTTTGGTGCTGATCGTGATCCCGGAAGTGATCGCCACATCTACGGATGTCCTGAAGTCCGGCTCCTTTATGTGGTTTATCGCCGGCTCCCTTTATATCATTATCATTTATGAAAAAAAGCTCCGCATTCTCTTTTTGGGAATTGAACTTTTTTGGGCCGTATTCATATATGGCGTGACATATATCAGTTATTTCCTCGGATGGAGCAGTGGAGCTGCTACGAAGAATTATGTACCGGAACTTGCCAATTATATCTCTTCCTTCTCCGCCTTCCTGATCGTCTGCGGCATGGTCATCTTCATGGTCAGTTATCAGATGAAACTTCAGAAGGAAGCCATGAATAAGATCCGTACCCAGAATGAAGAGATCGATTCACTGAACAAGGCCCAGAGCCGGTTTTTCTCCAGCATGAGCCACGAGATCCGCACGCCCATCAACACCATCATCGGCCTGAACGAGGTGACCCTGCGGGAAAATGCCTCTCCCCAGATCAATGAAAATGCCGCCAATATCCAGTCAGCCGGCAAAATGCTGCTGCACCTGATCAACGATATCCTGGATATGTCCAAGATCGAATCCGGGCAGATGGAACTGACCCTCGCACCCTATCAGACCGGCAGCATGCTGTCTGATATCGTCAACATGCTCTATCTTCGGGCAAAAGAGAAAAATCTGGAGTTTTCCGTCCAGGTTGCACCGGACCTTCCCATGGAGCTGATCGGAGATGAAATGCGCATCCGCCAGATCCTAATCAATATCATCAATAACGCCATCAAATATACCGCCGAAGGTTCCGTTTCCCTGTCCATCGAATGTGAAAAGCGGGATAAGGAGATGGCCAACATTGTCTACTCCATCACCGATACCGGCATGGGCATTAAAAAAGAAAGCATCCCTTATCTGTTCACTGCCTTCAAGCGAGTGGATGAGGAGAAAAATAAACATATTGAAGGCACCGGCCTGGGTCTTTCTATCGTCAAAGAACTGGTGGATCTGATGGGAGGCAAGATCACTGTTAACAGTATCTATACCAAGGGTTCCACCTTTATCGTGGAGATCCCCCAGCGCATCTCCAATCAGGACGCCATCGGCGCCCTGAATATGAAACGGCACAAGGATCTGTCCATGCGTCGTGAATACCATCAGACCTTTGAAGCGCCGGATGCAAAGGTTCTGGTAGTGGACGATACCGCGGCAAACCTTCTGGTAGCCAAAAAACTGCTCTCCGAAACCAAGGTTTCTATCACCACCGTCAGCAGCGGGCAGTTGGCTTTGCAAAAGACCATGGAGAATTTCTACCATGTGATCTTTATGGATCACCTGATGCCCCATATGGACGGTATCGAATGCATGCACAAGATCAAAAACCAGATCGGCGGACAATGTAAGAATTCCGCCATCATCGCCCTGACGGCCAATGCCGGTCCCGGCAGCGCCGCCCTCTATGAGCGGGAAGGATTTGACGCCTATCTGGTTAAGCCCGTCACCGGGATGGCTTTGGAGAATATGCTCCGGGGACACCTGCCGGCAGAACTTGTTAACCTCACCGGCAGCAATAAAGAGATTTTGGAAGAAAGCCTGTCCTGGAGCAGCGCGCAGAAGAAGAAAGCGCCTGTTCTCATCACCACCGAAAGTGTTGCCGACCTGCCGGAGGAACTGGCAGAGCAGATGGGCATCCATATCCTGCCCCATATGGTGGAGACCACCGCCGGCCTCTTCCAGGACGGCAGCGAGATCGAGCAACAGGGCCTGTTATCCTATATGGAAAAACGCCACGCCCTGGTCAATACAAAATCTCCGAATGTGGATGCTCATGAAGAATTCTTTGCACAGCAGTTAGCCTATGCAAACCATATCGTCCATATCTCCATCTCCAGCCTGGTTGCCGGCAGCGGCTGTCCGGCTGCCATGGAAGCGGCTGAGGCTTTTGATAATGTCTCCGTCATCGATACGGGGCACCTGTCCAGCGGTCAGGGACTGCTTGCTATCGTGGCGGCACGCCTTGCCCGGGAAGGAAAGCGCCAGGATGAGATCATGGCTAAGGTGGAACAGATGAAGTCCTGCACCCATACCAGTTTCATTGTAGACAATCTGGATTATATGTCACTGAATAAGCAGGTGGAACCTTTCATCGCCAGACTGACCAAATCCCTGATGATGCGGCCTGTCCTGACCATGAAAAAGGGTAAGATCGGCGTTGGCAGCATCTACTTTGGCTCCAGGGAGCGGGCATGGAGAAAATACATCACCAAGGTATTAAACCCTCTGATGCCCATCGACCGCAGTATTTTGTTTGTGACCTATGTGGGATTGACGACAGCTGATCTGAAGAACATCAAAGAACAGATCGATGGGATCATGTCCTTTAATCAGATCATCTTCCAAAAAGCATCCCCGGCCATTGCAGTCAACTGCGGACCGGGAACCTTCGGACTTCTATATATGACTGAAAAGTAAAAGAGCGGCTTTCAACTTGCCCTTATCCTGTATGAGACGGCGGCGAAGGATCTCCTGATCCTTTTGGGCCTCTTTTTGCATCTGGTCAGTGGGGTCTTTTCCGGCATAAAGCAAAAGCTCCAGCCCCTGTATAAACGCAAGGCCCCCATCTGCCTGATCGGACATATCTGCACTCTCTGCCGGTTTTGTTCCAGTTCTGTCCTGATCAGATTCCTTCGGATTTCCGGTATTCATCACCCGCCGGCCCAGTTCCTCCAGGGTTTCTCCCTGATCTTTCTCAAAGCCCAGCAGGGCTAAAACTGTCAGATTCCTATGGCACCTTGTCAGGTATTTTTCCCGTTCGCTCATCCGGTTAAACCGGCGTTTTGCCAAAAGGTACCTGCCCAGGAAAAAGATGGCAAAGAAACAGATAACCACCAAAAACAGCACCGCAAAAAACCGCAGGATCAGTCCTGATACCGATCCTGTGACAGTGATATCTCCATCCGCAATTTCGATATCACCTTCTTCCAATGCAGCCTCTTCTTTCCTTTTTTGCTTTTCCAATTCCAGCTGATACCGCTGCATGGCCTCTTCCGATTCAAAACCGATCATGGAGCCGTCTTCCATGGGCATCATCCAGAGCTGGGATTCCTCTTCGCTACTTCGTTGCTTCTCCTGATATCGGATCGCTTCTTCCTGCGCAGAACTCTCCCAATTCGTATTGACCATCTTTCCGGGTGTGGGCTCAAAAGGGATCCAGCCGACGCCATCGATATAGGCTTCCGGCCAGGCATGTGCCATGAAGGAGGTCACCACCGTCTCTGGGTCATCGCCTCTTTTCACACGAAAGCCCTGCACAAACCGGGCGGGGATCCCCGCATGTCTTGCCATCAGGATAAAAGCGGTGGCGAAATGATTGCAATATCCCTCTTGCTTTTCAAATAAAAAGTAATCCAGAAACTCTGCCGGCGTATCCACACTTTTTGGTATGGCCCCGGGGCTTAGCGTATAGTTCATCTCCATCAGACACATTTCGATCCGGGACAGCTTATCATAATCCGTTTCGGCGCCTGCAAGCAGCTGATCCATAAAAGTCTGCGTCCGCTCTGTCACCGGCGTTTTCGGTGCAAAATCAGTGCGGATCCGCTCCCGATAATCTAAGTATTCATCATAAGTAGCCTCACGGAAGATCTCATCCTCCCGCATGGGATTCCGGGTCTGGGAAGAAACGCCAAAGTGCTTTTTCGCTTTTTCCCAAATCGGCGGACTGGGAATTTCCGCCTGGCGCAGCATCTCTTCAAAGGCCTCATTTCGCCGGTTCAGCCTGACAAAAATGACATCGTACTGTGTGCCGTATCCCAGCCGCCTTTTTGAAACGATGGCGCCATCCTTTTCTTCAAAGGGTTTTTCACTGATCAGATCAGAACGCACCAGCGTCTTTTGGGGCATAAAGAAATAGCCCGTATTAAAATTCTCATAAGAGATCTTTGCCCTTGCCCTAAGATATAGATCCCGCTGATGGACGGGCTCATACCGGATCACCGCTGCCGTCGTTTCCAGGGAGTCCAGCAGAATATCCGAGTCATCCGCCTTTTCACTGCTGTGCCAGGTGCGGCCGTCAAATTCATCCCGGATCTGTCCGGTCAGATAGACGAATCTTCCGATATTCTGACAGTCAGAAAGCACCATCAGCTCCTTTTCCCTCTCTCCTCTGAGCTTTGCAAGAAACGAAGAAGAGTCTGAATCGGTAAAGCCGATGGATGCCTCATAGTCCTCATGCCCAAAACTAAGCACTCGTCCCAGAGTTTTCACGGTAGCCTCCGCCCCGGCTGCGATACGGTAAAAGATCGCCCAGTCATAAGGGTTCTTTGGTGCAGGAGACAGATAGAGGATCAGAGCCGTCAGTGCAAAAAACGGCGTCAGGCTTACCAGGTATTTTCGCAGGGTATCCGCATTGTCTCCGGCTTTTTTCCGAAACAGTTCCTCCGCCACAACCACTGCGAGAACAAACAATGCTGCTGCCACTGTGGGCTTTCCGATCTCCTGCCCGGTAAACAAAACATAAGCCAGCCATGCAAAAATACCTGCCGCCAGGATCCTTCGAACCTGCTTGTTTGCAGTCATCAAAGATCCTGCCGCAAAGATCAGGACTGCGGTGATCAGTACCAAACCCGCCCCACTGTACTCAGCGATAAAGCGGGGACGCAGCTGCGGTTTTTGAATAAAAACGATCCCGATGCCTGCCGCCAGATACAAGGCCGGCAGCAGCAGCTTCAGACCGCCTTTGACATGCTTGTACCAAAGGGCCAATAACAGTCCGGCGCCAAAGCAGGCATATTTTACAATCTCATTTTCCGGCGTTTCAAAAAACGGCACCACAAAAGAAGCAGCGATAACGCTGATGGGAAGGATATATAAAAGGTCATAGATCACATCGCTCATGACTTATCCTCTCTGATCAACAGTTTTTCAGATTCCGCTTTTTCTGCCTGGCTTTCCTCTTCATCAAGCAGCTTCAGGCCTTCTTCTTCCTCTCCGTGGATCTTTACGAAAGAGACCGAAAAGCCCGGAATGTTCTGAACATAAACAGCAATCTCGCTTTCCTCATCCGATACCAAAAAGACATAGGTGAAAACATGCTGCGCATGCAGGATCGGCACGATCTTTTCCAGGCCTTCCTGCCATTTTGTCAGCACGAAAAAGACCACCCTGTATCCGGAATAAGCCGCCATACCCAGTGCCTCTTCCACCAGTTTTTCTTCCGTACTTTGGTCGCTGAAACGGACCAGGGAAAACTCATCATAGAACCGTTCAAAATGCGCTGTGCCGGAAACGTCCTTCGTCACCAGTCCGTTTTCCAGATAACAGGCCCGCACACCGGTATTATTCCTGGTAAAGTGCATCGCCAGCGCCAGAGTCAACTCCAGCATTTTATTCTCTAAGGGCAGATAGATTTTATTATCTTTGCTTGTCCGCTCCGTTCCCATCAGGATCATCACGCCGTCCCGCTGCAGACCGGTTTCCTTGCGGATCATCAATTGCCCCGAGCGGGCGCTGACCTTCCAGTTCACAAGGCGCAGGTCGTCCCCGTATTCATACTCCCGCACCAGCACATCCGGCTCGTAGGGCTCCGCCATACTGTCCCTTGCCATGGTCTGGGACAGGTCCAGGCCGATCACATCCGACAGATCCGAAAGTTTCGGTTTCACGATCACCTGCATCGTCTCCCTGTTACGGTAACGAAGCCTTATCAATCCAAAGTAATCCCGGATCTCCACAGTCTTGATCCCCACTTCATACTCCCCACGATACAGACACAGAAGCGAGGTATTTTTCCGCACGCCGCTCTTCGGGAGTAGGGAATATTCTTCATCGGGATCCAGTCCCACAATGGATGAAAAGCTGGAGAAAAAACGGACTTTGATAAAACAGAAACCAATGAACTGCTCATTCATCAGCGTAAAATAAAAAGGCGCCAGTTTACCGGCTACCAGATTTTTCCCTTCCACATTCTGATAAATGCGAAATACAAAGAAAACATAGATCACATACAAAAAAGAGACCACCGGGATCAGGGTCATCAGCATAAAAAAACCATAACTGACAGAGCCACCGTAAAAAGTGATCCCTGCCAGTGAGAGAGCCCACAATATGAAAAATATGATCCGGTTACGGGTAAGATCTTTCACGGAATTGGTTGTCCCCTCTGCATGTATTCACAGCCCGGCGTTTACCTCGATCATCCATGAATACTTGCGTTTTTTGTTCACATCGGCACCTTCGCCTTCAAAACCAGGTCTCGCAGAATACGGTCCACATCGCTTCCCTGAATCTTTGCCGTGGACTTCAGGCTCAGACGATGATGCAGCACATTGACAGCGATGGCTTTCACATCATCGGGTTTGACAAAATCCCTGCCTTCTAAATATGCCTTCGCCTGGGAAGTACGCACCATGGCCAACATGGCGCGCGGACTTGCGCCACAAACAAAACGCTCATCTTTTCTGGTCAGATCCACAATCTCCCGGATATATCCGATGACATCGTCGCTGACTGTCACCTTCTCCACTTCCTTTTGCATCCTTTGGATATCTTCCGCTTTGCAGACAGGTTTAATCTCCTCCGTCATCTTACCGGACAAGAAGTTTTTCGCAAGGCGAATCTCCTCTTCCTCCTTGGGATAACCTAAGGATAAGCGCATGAAAAACCGGTCCATCTGGGCTTCCGGCAGGGGATAGGTGCCTAAAAATTCCACAGGATTTTGGGTCGCAATGACCATGAAAGGCTGGGGCAGGGAATAGGTTTTTCCATCCACCGTCACCTGTCCTTCTGCCATGGCTTCCAGCAATGCCGCCTGGGTTTTCGGAGACGTCCGGTTGATCTCATCGGCCAGGATCACCTGATGCATGACAGCCCCTTCCCGGTAGGAAAACTCCCCGGTTTTCATATTGTAGATACCGGTTCCCACCACATCGCCGGGGAGGGTATCCGGCGTAAACTGAATCCGTCCGAAATCACAGTCCATGGACTTAGCCAAAGTTCTTGCCAGAGTAGTTTTTCCAACTCCCGGCACATCCTCCAGCAGAACATGCCCTGCGGACAGCAGGCAGATCAGCACGTTTTCTGCCACCTCCTGCTTGCCGACAAAATATTCACAGATCTGATTTTTTAATGCTTCGATCATTATGATCCCCCCGAATATATTTATAATGGCTGCTTCGCAGGCAGCGGTGCCTTCCGCGGATACTTCGCCGGCGTAGGGCTGACCTTCTTAATTACATATAAATTCCGGTAACCGGATCCCTTATGTGAATCCTGTTCTTCTACTGATTGACCGCTGAACTGTACTGCCGTTTCCGATTTGTTGTCAGCTGTATTACTATCAGTTTTTTCATCATTCTCAGAAATATTCTTCTCTGTTTGCAGACTGCTGTCCGGCAGGAAAAACTCCGTCTGGGATGCGAACTTGCCACCCAATAATTGGATTGCTTTCTGCGCTGCCGGCGCCTCCTGACGGATCTTCTCGGATTTATAAGCGATAAAATATCCGCCGGGTTTTACGTAAGGAAGGCAATATTCCGATAAGGTGGAAAGATTTGCCACGGCACGGGATACGACAAAATCATAACTGTCGCGGTATTCCTTCATCCTCGCTGCTTCCTCCGCACGGAAATGCACTGCACTACAGTTAGCAAGTGCTAACTTTTCGATGACTTCCTGTAAAAATCCAACTCTCTTTTGCAGACTGTCAAGAAGGGTAACCTGCACATCAGGATAAGCAATGGCGATCACCATGCCCGGAAAACCGGCACCGCAGCCCACGTCGATCAAACATATCTGCTTTTTCTGTCCGCCGGAGCTTTCGCTGCCTTCTTCTGCCACATCCTCCGTAAACGGGGACGCCATCCGGTCAAAAGAAACCTTGCAGATCGCGAGGCTGTCCAGAAAGTGCTTAAAGACCACCTCTTCAAACTCCGTAATGGCGGTCAGGTTCATAACCTTGTTTTTTTCCACTAAAAGTGCATAGAAAGTCAGCAGCTGATCAAGCTGCTCATCGTTTAGCGAAATATGAAATTCCTGCAGTGCTTTACTTAAATACTCTCTTTGTTCCAACGCATTCTCCGGATCATTTAATCATTTTCTGCTATCTGATTTCTTTCATGATCGGGTCTCTCTAACTTCCGATCAGTTCTCACAGGGTCTGTCCTACTACCCGGACAGATTCCCTCTTTCCATTGATTCAAACGAGGTTCCTGCTTCTTCCCTGTCTCACATCTTCCGGTAGTAACTCTCCAAATAGATCAGCAGCACCGAAATATCCGCCGGTGAAACCCCGCTGATCCTGGAAGCCTGTCCGATGTTTTCCGGACGCATTGCTTTCAGTTTCTGCCTTGCCTCCAATCGAAGGCTGCCCACATCGTCATAATCAAGCTGAGCCGGAATGACTTTGTGCTCTAACTTGCGGAAACTCTCCACCTGCTTTTTCTGCCGCCTGATATAACCTTCATACTTGATGGTAATATCGATCTGCGTGATAATATCGGCAGGAAGAACAGATCTCAGATCAGCTCTCTGACCGGATTCTTGATTGATATTCTCTCTCTGATCTGCACTCTCGTCAGCGACTTTCTCCAACCCGGTTATTTCTGCATTCTCATGTTCAGATATAAATCTGCGGTCCACAAACCGGTGCTCCAATGCAAAACCGCCCTGGGCATCCTTTCCTGCCTGCCGGCAGACTCTGTTTTCTACGATCTGAAATTCCGGTTTGTACTCAATGGTATAGAACGGCCTGTCTACATCAATCTCGGCGATCTTTTCATAGGAAAGCTCCGGCCGGCACATCAGTTCCGCTAAGGACATGGCTGTCTTGATAGGTACGCTTTCCATCCGCTCCAAAAATGCCTGCACCTTTGGACCGGCACCGATCATGGTATTTTGCAGCCTTTCCACTTCCGCATCGATGATCCGCTGTTTTTCCCTGCAATACTCCAGTTCTTCTTCGCTGACAAGACCAGCCTGATGGCCTTTTTCCCGAAGCCGCAGGTCCGCATTATCCTGCCGCAAAAGCAGCCTGTATTCTGCACGGGAAGTCATCATCCGGTAAGGCTCTCTGGTTTCCTTGGTAACAAGGTCGTCCACCAGCACGCCAAGATACCCATCGCTCCGATCCAATGTCACAGGTTCTTTTCCAAGACAGTACATAGCGGCATTGATCCCTGCCAACAGTCCCTGTGCCGCTGCCTCTTCATAACCGCTGCTGCCGTTGATCTGACCGGCGCCGTAGAGACCATCAATTTTCTTAAAGCCCAGTGTGTGATGCAATTGGGTTGCCTTGATGCAATCGTATTCAATGGCATAGGCGTTCCGCACTATGGTGCAGTGCTCCATGCCCGGTACCGTGCGGTACATGGCAAGCTGAACATCCTCCGGCATGGAAGATGACATGCCGCTGACATACATCTCATTGGTGTAGAGTCCTTCCGGCTCGATAAAAAGCTGATGCCGCGGTTTATCCGGGAACTTCACTACCTTATCCTCAATGGAAGGACAGTAGCGGGGTCCCGTTCCTTCTATGATACCCGCGTAGATGGGAGACCTGTCTAAGTTTTCGCGAATGATCTTGTGGGTTTCTTCATTGGTATAAGTCAGATAGCAGGGCACCTGGTCGATCTGTGCTGCCGCAGGATCTGTAGAAAATGAAAAAGGCGTGATCTCTTCATCGCCATATTGGATCTCCATCTTGGAAAAATCCAGGGATCGCCTGTCCATTCTGGCCGGGGTTCCGGTTTTGAACCGCTGCACCTCAATGCCATGGGCGATGAGACTGTCCGTTAAATGCGTTGCCGCCATCAGGCCATTCGGGCCTGTATAAGTAATCATCTCTCCGCAAAGACAACGGGCATTTAGGTATGTACCGGTTGCCAGCACCACCGCTTTGCACAGATATACGCCACCGCTGCCGATCCGGACACCGATGATCCTTTGCTTTGCGCTCTGCTGCTTTGCGGTTTGTTCCTTCTCACCGGCAACTCCATTAACGGTTGCCGGATCCGCTGCCCCAATATCCTCCGTCAGCAGTTCGCAGACCTCAGCCTGCTTGATCACCAGGTGCTCCGTGTTTTCCAACACTTTCCGCATGCTGCGGGTATAAGCCTGCTTATCCGCCTGAGCCCTGAGGGAATGCACCGCCGGACCCTTGGAACGGTTCAGCATCTTTGACTGGATAAACGTCTTGTCGATGTTTTTTCCCATCTCACCGCCCAGGGCGTCCAGTTCCCGTACCAGGTGGCCTTTGGAAGATCCGCCCACATTGGGATTACAGGGCATCAGCGCAATGGAATCCACGCTGACCGTAAACATAACGGTAGAAAGTCCGTTCCTTGCCGCTGCCAGCGCTGCTTCACAGCCGGCATGGCCGCCGCCTACGATACAGACATCCACCACATCGCGGATGTCCCTCTCCTGATTCTTTTCATCCTGTAAAAAGTTTGCAATCGCTAACTTTTTTTCTGTTTCATTCATTGATATAACCTGCTGTTTCTAGTTTTACTTCTTCCACCCATCATAGAGCAGTGTGAAAGTCTCATAATGATCATCGGTATAATAGATCCGCCCGTCGTCAGAATAAATGATCCGCTTCGCGCCGCGTTTGCTTTGATGCATGGTATCAATATCACATTCGTGATAATTACCCTCCGGCAGCCTTCCTTCATAGTTTCCAAAATAATCGCCGCCGATGCAGTAACCATCCTTGTAGCCATCCAGGCCTCCACCGGACCAGCCGAGGGCCTGTGCTTCCTTTTTGGTGATAAAGTTCTTCGGCAGTTTTCGATAAGTGTACAGATACAGGGCTACGTCATCTTTGGTTGTATAACTGCCGTTCTCATCGATGGTTTCTGTTTCAGATGCGCTGTCATCGGAAGAACTTTTTCCCGTATCACCGGATCCCTGATCGGATGAACCACTGTCAGAATCTTCTGATTCTGATGATTTATTCTGAACCTTGTAATTGTACTTTTGTGCCCGGCTCTTTACCGTTGCAGAGTTCAGCTTCTTCGCAGACAGGGTAACGTTTTTCTTCACATAGTAAACCCGGAGCGTCACATCTTTCTTGACAGTGATGCTCTTTGTTTTTCCGGGTTTGACAAATTTTTTCACTGAAAATTTAGACCCTGTTGTATAGTAAATCCGATAGCCTTTCTTTGCGGAGATCTGAATCTTGAACCCTTTCTCATAGGTTCCCGCCTTCGGCGTGATCGTATACTGGTCCTTTTTCACGGAAGAATTTGCCTTATCCGCCGCAAAAACGCTCCATGATAAGCATAATAGGATCAATAAACAAAGGATCGGTATATAGCGAAGTTTGCTCTTTATTTTCATGGCTGTTTACCTCCCTATCTTTCCGTATTTTACATAAAAGCGGAAACAAAATCAATCTGATTGTTTATGACAGGATTCACGACAATCTACAGTATTCTTATGCCCGGATATTTTTCTTGAACACGGCAATACGGCGGTGGTATAATTGGCTCGATGTTCTAAGGGAACCCTTAATAACAGAATATCAGAAAATCGCTATCTGTAAAGGAGCTATACACCATGCATTATATATTTTATCCGGCTTTATTGGTCCTTCTGTTCTGGGGCGCGCATCTTTGCAAAAAAGGAGAGTGGAATGATGAAGTCCTTTCCTTTTCCCATACCAAGGCTTTCCTGGGCTTTTGCGCCATCGTGATCCTGTTTCACCATGCCTCGCAGCGGACCTGCGCACCCTGGCTGATGCCGACCAAGATCCGTCACGGCCTGGACCTATTTGTCTTTGCCGGATACCTGTGTGTGGC
>JAFZNL010000188.1 GCA_017550925.1 Lachnospiraceae bacterium
ATGCCGGACTGATAGCCGGTCAGTTGTATAACAACAGTGCATTGATCACAAACTGTGAAGTCAGCGGCTCAGTCTATTCAACTGGTACGACTCAGAGCAACAGTGCATACGGTTGTGTGGGTGGACTTGTAGGACAGATTGAAAAGGGCTCTGTGGATTCATGCCGTATTGAAGCGACACTAGGGATCCTTACAGAAGGTAGAAATTTTGGACTTGCCGGAGTCGCAGGACATGGATCCGAACATGCGTCGAAGAGCCCGGTTATCAGGAATTGTGTCGCAGTCGTAACCCTGGATGTACCGGAGAAGATCGGCAATTATTCCCATGCAGACGGGTTGGTCTCGAATGGAGGATGTTCACTTTATAACAGCATCGCAAGAATTGATTACAAGGATTATTATAAAAACAGTTTTGCTGACTATTACTATGTAAAAGGTTGGAATACCTGTTATGTCGAGAAAAAGGGAGATCCGACTGTGTCGGAAAACTCTACCTATGGCGAGCAGTACCGTTATTACAGCGCACAAGATGCAGACGAAGACGGATATCCGGAACAGACGCTGATGACAGAGGCGGGCATGAAGGATGCCGCTTTTCTCTCTACGCTGAATGAGGGAGCGGCAGTCATTGACGGCGCCCTTACCTGGAGTCTTGATGAAAATGAAAACGGTGGGTTCCCGGATCTGGCAAAAGCGGGACTTCATGAATTTTATAAAATCACCTATGTTTCC
The DNA here is from genome assembly GCA_017550925.1 of Lachnospiraceae bacterium. Taxonomy (GTDB): domain Bacteria; phylum Bacillota; class Clostridia; order Lachnospirales; family Lachnospiraceae; genus RGIG7926. The sequence continues at coordinate 732 of JAFZNL010000188.1, forward strand.
GCAGGAAGCACCTATAAAACAGACAACGTTCTTGACGGCGGAACAGTTTCAGAGCCGGCTGACCCCACAAGGGAAGGCTATAATTTCCTTTACTGGTATGATGACGATGAAAATACGGCATATGATTTTACCCAGCCTGTTACAGGAAATAAAGTCCTCACAGCGAAGTGGGATCCCCATATGTATACTGTGAGATTCGACAGTCTGGGCGGATCTTATGTCTATCCCCAGAACGTGGCAAGGGACCAGAAGGTTCAGGTGCCGGAGGATCCGACGCTGAAGGGCTCTTCCTTTGTGGGATGGTTTATAGACAGCAGCTGCGAAACCCCATGGAATTTTGACACACTTGTGACTGAAGATGTAACGCTCTTTGCGAAGTGGGGCGAGGCTTCCAAAGTTGCTGTTTCCGGAAGGATCACAGACAGTGTCAGTGGTGAAGGGATCAGCGGCGCGAAGGTAAAACTGGATAACGGACAAAATGCGCTCTGTGATGAGTTCGGTTTTTACCGAATCGGCAACGTTACTGCAGGCAGTTATACCATTACGGCAGAAGCAGCCGGTTATAATGCAGCGAGCCAGGCGGGCTTTGTGGTAGATGAAGGATCTTCCGGCTATGATGCAGCGCTGACACCTAAGAGCGGCAGCGCACCACAGCTTGTGAATATCTATGCGAACGTCAACTGCGTATATTCCGGTCTTGCGCTCAGCGGCGTGCAGGTTAAGGCGACCGGTACGAAAGGTGTTTATACCACAACAACTGATCAAAACGGAACGGCTCTGTTTACGGAACTTCCGGCAGATAGTTATTCCTTTGAGATCAATAAATCCGGCCGTGCAGGCTGGGAGAGTTATACATCACAGGCGCAGGAACTGGCCGGTGATTATAACTTAAACTGCGCATTAAAACCGAATTACCAGTCCCTGAAGATCAAGGTACAGGCCGGCTATGATCCAGTCACAGAAGAGACAAATGTGGCACTCGCTAATACAGCAGTGAAACTTGTTGGCGTGGATCCGAAAAACGAGAACAAAACGCTCATCAATATGGAAGTAAAAACCGATGAGAACGGCGAAGTGACTGTAGATAAACTAGTGCCCATTACCTGGAAGGTTTCATCTTCTGCATTTGCCTATGATACGGCTGAGACGACCATCTATTCCAGCGGCGTCGGAAAACTTTCCAAGAGTGAAGTGACATTGACCCTGCCCTTCAAAGAGTCTTCCCTGACTGTTGATATGCAGTCCGTTTACGAAGATCCGGATATCTTCAAGGCAAGTTCGGAAGGAAAACCGGCAACCCTGAAAGTGGAACTGAGTGGTGTGCCGGGAACACTGGCAGAGGGCATTGTCCGTCAGGCGTCCTTAAACGATAAGGGCAAGGCTGTCTTTTCTAAGATCATGCCCGGAACATACAGACTGACGGCATCCGGGGCAGCAAAGCGATATGTTTCCATTACCAGTCCGGACGGGAAGGAAATATACGGACAGTCAAGCAGTAAAAAATACTTTGAGGTGGACTTTGACGGACGCGGCACGGCAAACGTGGGTCTTGGACAGAACGCAACAGCGACGCTGAAGGTAACGCCGTCACCGGTCAGCTTTTCCGGTACGCTCTATAAATCCGATATGAACGCTGACGGTTCCATTTCCACCGTGCCCCTGGCAAATACAGCGCTGACGATCAAGCCGTCGGAGTACTATCAGATGAGCGGCATCGCAGCGGAAGGAATTGAGCTGACGACGGATGCAAATGGTCATTATGCGGCAAGTCTCTGGCCGGGACTGTATGGCGTAGAGGTGGATTCCGCTTATTCGCAGAATTATACCGGCGGCAGTCTGACTTATTATGAGGGGATGCCCGGTGAGTCCTCAAAGGGTTATGACCGCGGGTATTCAGTAGGCTGGCCCTCTTCCTATAAGTGGAGCGGATCCAATGCTTCGGCACAGGCATGGGTGTATGGAGAATATGGTGTTGGCGCAGACGTGGGCGGCATGAGCCTGTCATCCGGTAATGTGGTTGCCGACCTGACTTTAGCAGAAAAACAGATAAGTTATTCCTACAGGATCAATCAGTATTCCAGTGCGAATATGAATATGATCACGGGGTATGATGAGGAAGAAAAGAACGGTATGTACCATTTCACCGGAATAGCGTACACACAGGAGGAGGATCCGTTTAATTACTATAAATACTATGAGCATGCCTATAATGGAAATGATTACCATCCGGAAACCAGAGGCGCCACAGTAAAGATGCAGGGCGGTGGCAGTTCAAAGACCATTGATATGACCGGAAAGGCGTTCCCGCTGGTATTAAATGAGCTTTCGCCCGGGGACTATTCATTTACCTACAGCGTGGATTCGACTCTGTCGCACCTGCAGATTGATAATAACCCGCAGACATTCAGTTTCTTTGATTTTCCGGCGCCGGGAAAGCTTCCTTCGAATTTCCCGGCAGACTATTATGAGAATGGGAATCCCGGGCCACTTGCGACCGTGAACAGTTTTGAAACAAGGCTGTCGGCAAAAAGTGGCCAGCAAAAGATTTCTGATCTCTATGATGGAGATAATTCCAATGGGGAATTGAAGTTTAAATTCTATAACCTGGGTGTTTATGAGCCGCTGAACGCAAATTACTTTTCCGAGTATGCGCCAAAAGCCCCTGTGGCAGAGTCTACAGATGAAGGACTGGACTCCCAGACAGCGCCGGCTCCCGGCAGTGGTGGCGGAAACTCTCCGGAAGATGAAACTCTGGAGGCGCAGGGAGCAGCTTCTCTCGGTGACTGGTATGGCATTCCGCAGAGCAAGTGGAATATGTATAAGGCGCATTTTTCAGATGAAAATGATCTTCACTGGAGATGGGATAACGGACAGCTTGGATCGAGCATTGATGAAGCGGTCTATGATGATACGGAAATGCCAGAGACTTCGACATATTATAAAGGGGATGTAGAAGCGATACATCCGGAGAAAGGTACCTATCCGGATAGTTCGGATAGCAAATATTGGTATAAACCGGATGAGGATAGCGAACCTCAATTCAAGGAAGGATTATTTCATCAAGATGTGGAGGCGTTTCAGGCAAAGTTAAAGACAGATATCAAAGCGTATGAAACGGCTTACCGCAACTGGTATAAGAGGGAATTTACAGATAAAGGTTTCCCGAAGAAGGGACATCTGTATATCACAAGCGGTGACGGATTAAAGCACTGGGATGATTCGTACTACAGTGCAAAGGAATACTGTGTATACTCCGGGACCAAAACCTTCCTTGTGGGTTATACTACCAGCCTGATCGAAGGAAAGATGTTTTATGCAAATGCCAATACGGTTCTTCCGGATGGAGACGTGAAACTCTATTTCTGTGCACCGAAAGGCAAATCAAGATGTTTCCTCGGGAATCTGGAGTATATCCGCAATCAGGAATTATATCCGGATCAGTTCAATACGGATCTTTGGTTTTCCGTTGATGTACCAAAGAGCGGTCTTGTAAACTGTGATATCAACTTTTCCGGGGCAGACAGTAAGAATGTAACGCTGATCTCCAAAGCCGATGCGGAGAAACTTCTGAATCCGCGTACCATTAAGGTGCAGGCAGTTGAAAAAGATAAGCCGGAAAACATCGTGGATGTACCGGTATCCTTTACCATTGGCGGCACAGCGTTCAGTTCCACGAAATCCGGCGGCTACGCGGAGCAGACCTGTAGCAGTAACGTGGACTATGACAGCGAGACCGTAACCAGTGATGAATGGGAATACGTCGACGGCGGCGTGACCAGTTTCCTGGACGCCAGCGGAAAGACGGAGACCTTCAGTGTACCTGTCAGGAGAAAAGAGTATATCTATCAGGTGACAGTCAAGGATGATGCGGGTAATCCGGTAAACGGCGCAACGGTGAAATTCTGTGGTAAGGATCTTGGAACAACCCTGGATCGAAAGACGGATTCGAGCGGAAAGATCACACTCGGAACACAGAATTCCAACTTCGGAAGGCCTTATGTAAGCGGCGGTCTGACCATACAGAATTATGAACTTTATATATCGGCACCCGGCTACAGTGCGCAAAAGATTTCAATCGCCGCTAGCGAGTTTCCGGGGACGCTGACTAAGACGGTGACATTGCAGCGGCAGACCCAGCCGGAGTTTATCGAAGATGCGGTTTCCATGGACAGAAAGGGAGCCTTTATCCCCGGCGTTAACTTTGTGGGTGGTTCCACGAATCAGGTGGAATTTTTGACGGAGACGGTATTTGGCAGTAACAGGCCTTTTGATATGACCGTGGAGGCACAGATCGATACGGCGCTGGGAGATTCCCTGAAGGAAGTATATCTGGTAGATAAGAAGGCCTTTATGAAAGCGGATTATTCGGACAAACCGAAAGCCGTGACTGTGCCCTCTACCACGGGAAGCGATTATAATCCTTCGGCAGTCCTTGCCTGGATCGAGAAACTGCGCAGTGGTGATCTCGGAAATGTATATTACCAGCGCTTTACCAAGGATGGCGGCTTTACCTTCGCAAATGGCCTGCAGGGCGGTGGCTCCCACTATGAGCTGGCTGTGGGGATCCCCCTTTACGAACTTCCGCCGGATGCTTTTGAGCCCTGCCTGATCGCTGTGACAGCGAACGATGCGGTACAGGTATATCATTTTGATTATTCCGGGGAAAAGGCAGATGAGCAGCTGGTAGGTATCCGCTTAGAGGGAGATAAGGCAGAGGTACTGAACAATATCACGATCCTGGCTAATACTCAGGCAGCGGGCGGTGCTTATGCAAATCAGCTGATGGATATCGTATCCCCTACGGGGTCACTTTTGCCGCTGCCCCAGTTTGAAGCAGGTGTCAGCGAAGAAGATGGATATCTGACATACGAATATAAACTGGGCATTAAACTGCTGCAGGGTAAAAAGGATGTATCCGGATCGGATTCGGCGATCATGTCCCTGGCGCCCACAACTCTCGGTATCGCGGTATACGGCGAACTGGGAATGGTGGTAAACGGGGAAGATAAAGAAGTGACCGACAGTTACAACGTAACGGTTGCGGCAGAGGACCTGGAACTGCTGGATTACCTGCCGCCGCTGTTTAACGCTCTTCCCGTCAAGATCGCTTTTGACGAAAACAACCCGCCTCAGGGAACCTTTACCCTGGCGGATACAGAAACCCGTGATAAAAACAACGGCCTGGAGAAGAAGACCTATTCCTTCAGTTCCAGCGCGCAGGTACATGTGAATGCCGAGGTCAGTGCGTTTAAGTCGCTGGCACTGGTTCCCACAGTCGGTCCGGTTCTCCTTTCCTTAGAAAAGAGCGGTGCCCTTGATATTGGCGCTAAGGTGACCCTGGCGGCAGGTGCAGACGGTACTTATAAGTACACAGTCATGAATAACAGTGAGACGGAGCATGAGGCCACCTTCACCATCGGCGCAGGCGCAGGTGTGGGGATCTATGCAAAAGCCTTCGGCGGCGCAGTCGGCGCAGAGGCGAACCTGAAGGTTTCCGGTGACAACGACAGATTAAGCGATATGGTGACCGTAACGGCAGCCATTGATAAAGACGGCTTCAAGTTAAAAGATGTATCAGGGAAACTCACCGCAGATGCCCATATCGAGATCGATACCTGGTTCATCAACGGCGAGAAAGACTTTAACTTCGGCGCGATCCCGTTCCGTTATGAGTTTAACACAGAGACACAGTTTACCCTGACACCTATTGTGATCCGCAGCACCATGAAGAGCAGGAATGATTTTGAACCGTCTGCCTTTAACGGACAGCCGGAGACCATCGTGGAGAACCTGCTGCCCATCGGCGGTTATGCTACGGATGAAGATGCGCCCGGCAATTTTGCATACACGGATATGAGCGCAAAGGGCGGTAATGTAAGGCTCATGCTGACACAAAATACCGGTGGCGTAAACTATTCGGCTCCGGCTATGATCGCGCAGACCGACGGTCTGATCCCTGCCTTTGACGTGATCTCATTGGATGGCGGCAAATTCCTGGCAGTCTGGACCGAGATCGCAGCGGCAGATATGCAAATGACCTGCCCGCCTTCCGTGATCAAGTATGCGGTAGGTACGGTTTCAAATGGTCAGTGGAGCGGAAGTGCCAAGACTCTGGCGAGCCTTTCTTCGGAAGTGGCATCCGATCTTTTACTGGTCAGTGATGCACAGGGCGTATCGCTGGTAGCATTAAAGACAGCAGAGGGTGCTCTGGCAGAAACATGGAGCATCAGCGGTTACCGATTTGCAGAAGGAACCTTTGGCAGTGCAGTACAGATCGTAAAGGATCAGCCTTTGTACGATATGCAGGCCTGCGCAGTGGGTGGAAACGTACTGATTTCATTCGTCACCGATGACAGCAAACTGCATGCCATCAAGTGGGGCGCGGAAGTGACGCAGGAAACCTTTGCGGTGACCGGTTTTGAAAGCGCCCTGGCAGCGGATGATACGAATGCATACCTGATCAGTGAAGGTGAAAAATGCATGGAACTTCGTGTCTGGAATGGTTCCTGGACAAAGAAGGGTCTGCTTTCAAGTATAGCAAGCCCGGGCAATATCACCATGGATGTATCGGGTGAGAAGATCGCGATCGGTTTTTCCGGAGAGAATGACCAGACACTGTATACGGCAACGGTGGAAAAGGACGGCAGCGGACTGAAGAAACCTGTTGAACTGAAAACGACGACAGTGGGAAGATTTAAGGACGCAGCAGTATTTATGCAGGGCAATCAGATCCGTATGCTGACAGCTTTGAATGAAGAGACAGAGCAAAATGGTAAGACAACAGACCTGAATATCTATTCTGCAGATGCAACGACCTTTGTACCGGATCATACCCATGATTATGCGGTATCTTATGACTGGAGCAGCGACGGCAAGTCCTGCACAGCCAAGGCGGTATGCAAGGACTGTGATGCATCCATGGAAGGCCATGAGATCACGGAAAATGCAACGGTAACCAGCCAGGTGAAAACACCTGCAACAACATCGGCAAAGGGCGTGACCACCTATACGGCAACCTTCCGGAATGCTTTGTTCAAGACGCAGACGAAGGATGTGGAAGATATCCCCATGCTGCATACACATTCCTACAAGGTAGAATATACCTGGGGCGCAGACGGCAAGAGCTGCGTTGCAAAAGCCACCTGCCAGAATGCAGGCTGCGATGCAGGAACGGTTACCGAAACAGCAACGATTACTTCCAAGGTGAAGACAGCAGCTACGACGGAAAAGAAGGGTGTGACCACTTATACGGCAGCCTTTAAGAATGCATTATTTGCGACCCAGACCAAGGATGTGGAAGACATCGCAATGCTGCCGAAGGACAGCGGCAGCGGTTCGGGTTCCGGCAGCGGCTCAGGAAACACTCCGGCGCAGACAGGATCCACAGTGACCGATTCCCAGAGCGGTGCGTCCTATACCGTGACTTCATCGGAAGGCAAGACGCCGGAAGTAGAATATAAGGTATCCGGAAATACAAAGGAAGAAAAAGTGACCATTCCGGCAACGGTGACCGCGGAGAACGGAGCACAATATGAAGTCACTTCCATCGCTGACGGAGCGTTCAAGGATAATGCCAATGTGAAGTCGGTTGCGATCGGAAGCAATGTGGAAACCATCGGTGAGAGTGCTTTCGAAGGATGTAAGAATCTGGAAAGCGTAACAATCCCGAACAGCGTGACCACAGTCGGTGAGAGCGCCTTTGAAGATTGTACGAAGTTGAAGAATGTAACGATCCCGGCATCTGTAACCACGGTCGGTGACAGGGCATTTGAAGGCTGTACTTCGCTGAAGAAGGCAACTGTAGGATCCGGCGTGGAAGAGATCGGCAAGGATGCTTTTGCAGGCTGTACGTCCCTGACCAGCATGAAGATCCCTGCCGGTGTGAAGAAGATCGGTGACCGCGCCTTTAACGGTGACAAGAAACTGACCAAGATGACCATCGGCAAGAATGTGGAGCAGGTCGGCAACAAAGCCTTTGCGGGTTGTGCCTTTAAGTCGATCACCTTCCCGGCTAAGACAACGAAGTTCGGAAAACAGGTATTTACAAAGAACAAGAAACTTCGGACGATCATCATCAAGTCAAAGAAACTGACGACGAAGAGTGTCAAGGCAGGGGCGTTTAACGGTGTGTCACCGGATGCTGTGGTCAAAGTACCAAAGGCAAAATTCGGTGCTTATAAGAAACTTTTCCCGAAGAAGGGACTGTCGAAGAAGACAAAGATCAAGAAGATCTAAGACAGGTTTTCAAAAACATTTTTGATAAAAATATCGATTTGTAAAAAGACGGGGCTGCACAGTTTGTGCAGTCCCGATCTTGTATGTGATTTATATGATTTTATGGGGAGTAAGGATAAGCATGAATGGACTGCGCTCCACAGTGATCTTGCTGCGGAAATATGTCCAGTACCGGGTCCAGGCGGTAGCGCCGCTGAGCACCCAGACGATGCCTGCGGATACCCAGATACCGATCTCGCCAAAACCGAGATAGGAAGTAAACAGGATCGGGATGGTAAAACGTCCGATCACTTCGATAATGCCGTTAAACAGCTGGAAGAAGGCATCGCCGATACCGGTGAGGATGCCACGTACTACGTAGATCATGCCCAGTGCAAAGTAGAACAGGCTGCAGATCCGAAGGCCTCTTGCGCCAAGCTCCACGACTGCTTCATCGGAGACAAACATGCCGGTGATCAGCTTTCCGAATATCTGCATGCCCAGGATCAGCACGATGGTAAGCACGATCATCAGGCGAAGGGCTGAGCGGTATCCGTCGTAAACCCGATCCGTCTTTTTGGCCCCATAGTTTTGTCCACAATAAGTAGAAAGAGAAGCGGACAGCGTTGTATAAGGCTGATGGATTAGCTGCTCGATCCTGTTGGTAGCCGTAAAGGCTGCAACCGCAATGGTACCATAAGAGTTGACGATCCGCTGCACTGCCATGGAAGAGATGGCGATCAGGCCAAACTGCAGCGACATGGGAACGCCGAGACGTATGATCTTGTAGCATAAATGTCCGGAAAGAGCAAAGCTTTCTTTGTCCGGCTTGAAATACGGATTTGTGATATAGGCAAAGGCGGCGCAGAGAATCACGGAGATAAACTGTGAAATAATGGTGGCAAGTGCAGCACCGGAGATGCCCATTTTTATAATGCAGACAAAAACCACATCCAGGAAAATATTCAGGAAGGTGGAAAAGATCAAAAAGTATAATGGTGTTTTGGAATCCCCCAGGGCCCGCATCATGGAAGAGACGTAGTTGTAGAGGGAGACGAACAAAAGCCCCACGCTCATA
>JAFZNL010000189.1 GCA_017550925.1 Lachnospiraceae bacterium
AAAAAGGCAATGCTGTACCGGGCGTTGATGATCACGATCTGCCGGGCCTCGGGGTCATCGATCTTGTCGAAGTTTTCTTTTTCCAGCTGTTCGAAAAAATAATCCCCCAGCTTGAAACCCATCTTCCGGTATTTGCCGGAAATCTCGGGATATGCCCTGATGCGTTCGGTCATATTCATCAGTTCGTAGATGATGCCGATCTGCAGGTTAAACTGCCGGATCTGCTCGGCGAGGTCCTTATGATCTATGGCATTGGAGCTCAGACTGTCAGCTACCATATAGACAATGGGCAGATCCACGTTTTCCGCACTTTCCGCGCAGATCAGCTCATCCGTAAATTCAATGAGGTCGGAAAAATCGTCATCCCCCATGTGTTCCGTCTGCAGAAGTGGGTATAGCATTTTATCGAGGAACTCCCGGTTCAGGGCCGCCAGTTCGCCGATCCGGGTAAAATTATCACGCAAAAGCCGGCTGTACCCGTCGGCATCCGTGATATTATCCAGTGCCGGCGTAGACAGCCGCCGGATCTCTTCCATTCGCTTGATATACTTTTCGTATTCCATGATAAAATTCACTCCCTATATATACTTTATTATTATATATACATACAGAATAAGAATAACAGAAGAAGCCCGTTTTCGCAAGCGTTTAGATGGTATTTACACGGGATTTTGAAAGACTTTGCCCGGGTTGTAAAAAAAACGAAAAAATGCTACAATATACTTTCATATAATAGTCTGAAAAAACGTAATTTATCATACTATGAGACATCTGCTTGGCAAACCTGGGATCAGGTCTTTTGCAGCAATGGTGATGTGAGGGAGATTGATACAAATGAAAAAGTGGAAAATCTGGCAGATCATGTTGTTTATCATGTTTTGTATATGCCTGAATGTGGGCGGAAAGCTACTGGCGGTGTGGCTGGAACTGCCGCTGTGGGCGGATTCTTTCGGGACGGCGCTATGCGCCTATATAGCCGGTCCTGTCTGCGGCGCCATGGTGGGGATGACCGGCAACCTGGCATACAGCGTCGTGAACCGTCTTTCGGCGGTTTATTCCATTACCAGTATAGTCATCGGCATCATTGTCGGGATCGCAGCCCGGCGGAAATGGTTTGAACGGTTTTACGGGTTTATGGTGGCAGCGTCCCTGGCCATGCTGACAGCCCTGGTTGTTTCTGTTCCCATCGATATTATTTTTGCAGGCGGTTTTACCGGAAACAAATGGGGAGACGGCGTGGTCTCTTATCTGCTGGATAAGGGATGGCAGCCTTTTTTGTGTACCATCTTAGGGCAGCTGGCCATCGAGTTTGCGGATAAGGTGCTGACCATAGCACTTGTGTATATCATCTATCTGATCCGGCGTATGCGCGTCGGTACAGGAAGCGCGGATTCCGGGAAGGATAAGAACGGAAACGGCGACGCGGAACATGACAAGACAGAAGGTGAAAACAAAGGGGATCAGAAAGCAGCAGTCGGGACATCAGGCGCTGTGATGGTGACCATGGCGATCGGTGCATCCCTTCTTTTGTCAGCAAAAGTGCAGGCCGAAACGGTTGCCGAAACCGTTGATTATAACGACTATGTGCAGAGTGTGTACTCCAGCAATAACGGCTTGCCCTGCGGTGAGGCCAATGACATAGAGCAGACCAATGACGGGGTTCTGTGGATCGGAACCTATGCCGGACTGTACCGTTACAACGGGCGTGAATTCCGCTGGGTGGATGATTATGAAAACGTCAAAAATGTCAACTGCCTGTATGTGGATGAGGAAGGACGTCTGTGGATCGGCACCAACGATAACGGACTGGCCATCGTCATCCGGGAAAAGGTGGTCAATGTCCTTGATCAGTCTGACGGGCTGCCCTCCAATTCCGTGCGCTGCATTATCCGCGCATCGGATGGTTACTACTATGTGGGGACGACTTCCAGCCTGCAGATCCTTGTCATGAACAACGGACTGAAAGCAGCGAACACATTAGAAGAGATCAACTACGCTGACAGCATCACCGCAGATGAGGAGGGACATGTGGCAACCATCACCTCTGATGGAAGGCTGTTTCTCTTAAAAGGCGGCGAGGTTCAGGCAACTCTGACATTGGAAGATGAGAGGGAGCTTTTTAACTGTTGTGCTTTTTCACCGGACGGCAGGCTGATGGTGGGAACCACCACCAATCATATCTATACCTATGATGTTTCAGAGGATGACTTAAAGCTGGTGAACCTGGTTTCCTGCAGAGGCGTCAATTCCATCAATAACCTGAACTATATTGAAAGCGGAACCCTGTTCATTTCCACGGACAGCGGTGTTTCCTATATGGATGGTGATGGCTATCATCAGATCAATACCAATGAGTTTAACAACTCCATCGATAACATGCTCTATGATTACCAGGGCAATCTCTGGTTTACGTCTTCCAGGCTCGGACTTTTGCGTCTTGCAAAATCTCCCTTCAAAGATGTATACGGTTCCATCGGTATGGAGCGGAAAGTTGTCAATGCCATCGTTGCATGGAAGGACTGCTATTACATCGGCACTGATGAAGGACTGGATGTGGTGGATAAAACCTGCCGCCGGAAAGTAGAGAATAAACTGACAGAAGACCTGAAGGGAAAGCGGATCCGATGCATGTTCGTGGATGAAAACGAGCATCTGTGGATCTGTACATACGGCAGCGGCCTGATGGAATTTACCGAGGACGGACAGTCCTGGGCATACAACGCGGAAAACGGCAGTTTCGGTAACCGTGCCAGGATCGTGACGGGACTTTCGGACGGGACCATCCTGGCGGCCGGCGACAGCGGCATCAGTTTTATCCAGGATCATAAGGTCACCAGGACGGTCAAAAATGAGGACGGCCTGATCAACTCCATGATTCTGACCGTGACCGAAATGGCAGATGGCAGGGTTTTGGCCGGTACCGACGGCGACGGCATCGCGGTACTGAAAGACGGGGAAGTGGTCGATATGCTGACGAGGGATGACGGTCTGTCCAGTGGCGTTATCCTGCGTACCATCAAAGATCCCAAATCCGAGGGCGTTTTTGTGGTAACCAGTAACAGCCTGTGCTACTTAGAGCCGGAAGGCAAGATCCGCGTGCTGGATAAATTCCCTTACTTCAACAACTATGATATTTGGGTAAAAGATGAGGATACTCTGTTTGTCATGTCCAGTGCCGGCATCTATGTGGTGGAGCGGGATGACCTGGTGGCAGGCGGTGATATCGCCTGGGAGCTTCTGGATGCCAGAAGGGGACTGGGTACGTCTCTGACAGCCAATTCCTGGAACTATTACAACGGGCATGGC
>JAFZNL010000190.1 GCA_017550925.1 Lachnospiraceae bacterium
ACATCAAACCGGTATTCGTCCGAAAACTGCAGAACAGCCGCTGTACGGCTGGCAGAGGTCTGCTCGCCGTTTTCCGTCCGGACGGCACTGATATGATAAATTCCCGGCTCGTTTTCAGGAAGCTGCGCCTCGAATTCACCTGGTTTCTTTGCTGCAAAAGTCAGTTCTCCCTGTTTTCCGTCAGGATCGGTGTAAAGCCCCGTCACGGCGGAACCATCCGTATATTCCGCTGCCGTATAAACTGCCACATTCCTGCCGCTTATGCTATCCTTGACCACCTCAACATGATCGCCGGCCACAGTCTCCATACCAAAACTGTAATCGCAGATCCGGCGCCACAGTCCTGCGTAATCCTCCTGCCCGGAAAAACCGCCGCTCCAGACGCCCCTGGCATCCGTATTCCATGCAATGGTCCTGCCAAGACCATACTGCCATACCGTCAGGATCGGATCATCCTTATCGGAGGTCAGCACCTGGGTTGCGCCGTTTTTCGGCGTCGATGCCACATAACCGGAGATCATGGGCCAGCCTTCTTCAAACAAGCCTTTGGCCAGTTCATCGGAGGTATTAACCTTCAGTGAAAAATCGCCGTTTTGCAGGTAACTCTCACCGCTCATAAATACTTCTTTTGCAAAGATCCGCGGGATATCCTGCTGGGCATCCGACAGATATGCCCGGCCGCCGCAATCATTTGCCAGGCTTGCCAGCAGTCTGGTATCGGCATCATCACCCACAGCAACCGTGGAAAGGGTGACATTATTCTGTTTCAGGACATTGGTCACAGCTGTGAAATTTGTGGTCTCTCCCTGCCCGTCAGTCAGCAGCAGGATATGCTTCATCTCAGCCGGACATTCCAGGATTCCCTTCGTCGCCTCTTCCAGCGCCGGGAAGATCATGGTACCGCCGCCTTCTGCCACGCTCTGGATGCTGTCCTTGATGGCCTGTTTATCCTTGACCTGAACCACAGGCACCTGCCAGGTGGGCCTGTCATCAAACGTGACAACTCCCACATAATCTTTGCTGCTGAAATTATCCACAGCCCTGGAGGCTGCCTCTACCGCCAGGTCCAGCCTGGTTATCCTGCCGTTATCGGAAGCCGACATACTGCCGGAGTGGTCGATCACCATGATCATGGCAATCGGCGGCGACGAATCGATCCCGCGGGGTTCCATGTCCACCGGCAGCACCTCTTCCAGTACGCTGTCCCTGTATCCGCCCAGAGCAAAACTGTCCTCTCCGCCGCAGGCGATCAAGCCGCAGCCATAGTCCCGCACATAAGTTTTTAACTGTTCCAAAAAGCCGGCGGGCAGTTTTCCGATATACACATTGTCAAGCAGCACGGCGCGGTAGGCTAACAGAGATGTCAGGTCATCCGGCATGTTCTTTGCCGAGACCGTATCATAATCCACGCCTCCTCCTGTCAGCACCTTTTCAAGTTCGGCGTTGGTACCTTCCTCGCCGGCCACCACCAGGAGTTTTTCCCGCTGCCGTACATCTGCGTAGGCGTGGTAGGTATCATTTTTATCACAGGTATCTCCCTGGGCATGGACACTGATCTGAAAACTCTCGCTTTCCTCTCCTGACACCTGCATCGCAAAGACAAAACTGTTGCTCCCCTTAGACAGCTGCACTTCCTTTTGGGAGATCACGCGGCTACCGGACGAGATCTCGATCCGCGCCGGCGTATCATAGTTAGACTCCACGGAAACATCCAGCCGGTAAGCATCTCCCGGATGCAGGCTGGTGGGCATTTTGGCATCCGCGATGTAGCAGTCGTTGCCCGTTTCCGTTTCAAAAAAGAGGCCGCACAGTTCAATCCCGCCTGCCGTAATAGCCGGCGTCATATTCCGGATATCGCCCCTGTTCTGCCTTGCATCTGTTAAAAGCACAAGCCTGCCTGCACTGCCCTCCGGCAACATGGAAATCCCTGTGCTGACTGCCGCCTCCATATCTGTAGCATGGGCGGCCGGGCTTGTCTGCATACCTGCAAAAAAGTCATTTTTCGTCAGGAACTGATCAACCTGCGTATCTTCGCCAAAGGTGACCAGTGCATAAAAATCATTGGCCGGTTTTTTATCGATGCAATCCTTCAGATAGGTTTCCATCTGTTGCAAATTGCCAGCGTTACTGTCGGACAGATCCGCCAGAAAAATGGTTGCCTGCCCAGTCTGCCTGCCCGGCAGATGCAGATCAAACAGTGCAAGGAGCAAAAGAAGAACCGTAAGGCCTGCCATCACATAGGCTGTTTTTCCATGGTAACGCTTACGCTTTACAAATAAAAGGAGATCTGCGATCACCAAAAGCAGTGCGATCAGGATGCAGATCCTGCGAAGACTCTTTTTCAGCGTCACGCTGCGCATAGCCGTAGTCACAAAGCCCGCATCTTCTAAAACAGATCCGGGATCGGAGGCTTCGTCCATGGGGAAGATCACCGCATAATGCTCCGATGCTTCCTTTGTCCCCACTTCGAAAAGACCGGTCTTTGTGGTTTCCGCTGCTGCCAGCGTTCCGATATCTGTTGCGGAAGGATTGATCTTGATCGGATCCCCTGGATTATAGACATGCTGTCCCAGCAGCGCCCTGTCAGAGAGGAACTGCACACTGTTTGCCATCAAAACCGGGAACTCGGGCAGGAGCGCTAAGTTACTCTCCCGGATATCAAAGCCCAGGATCACGCGGCGGATCCCCTGCTCGTCCACGCCATAATATCCCGCGCACTTTCCGTCTGTCTCTAAAAATGACGTCCCCCACGCTGGTACATCATACAGGTAGGTGGCGTTGACGCCGAAAGTATGTCCTTCAATACCGGCGGAAACTTCACTGTCGGTAAATGTCAGGGTGACTTTTTCCGCAGTCCCTGATGCGCCTGCAGAAGATGCAAAGCGAAGGATGCTGCGTGTCGTGGTGCCGCTGCCGGTACCTGTCATGCCGGCATCACCTACATCTGCAGCTTCACCATCTCCTGTTGCATTTGGTGTGCCTTCCGCTCCTGCATTGGTATCTTCTGTGCCTGCCGTTCCTATAGCACCTGCGGCATCTCCAAATACATCCGCAACGCCATCCCCCGGCGCCATTCCATCCGATGCCGTAACGCCTGCATCAAAAATAACGATCTGCTCATCCTTCAGCAGGGTTTCATTTTCCAGCCGTGTCAGCGTTTTGCCTGTCACTGCTTCGTATGCCTTTTCAATATAACGGTTTCCGTTTCCCAGCAGTGCCGCTGAAAGCGTCCCGGTCTCCTGCAGGAACACATAGTTTTCATTATCCTTTTCGATAGAATCCTGCAATCCCTGAATGCCGGAAATCTGCCCCCTGATATATTCACCGGTCAGGATGCCATCCGCTCCGGCGATCTCATCAAAGAGCAGGGTTTTCGAAGCGCCTGCCGGAACCTGCGCGTATTTCGAAGAGAGGACTTTTCCCTTATCATCAAATAAGGTGACATCACAGACCGCATCAGCCGGCCCGTAGTTTTTCACCATGCAGATGACTGCCCTGTCATCGGCTGCCATGTAACCAAGCGCCAGATTTGACTGCGAACCGCCAAAGACGGCGATCTGATATTCATTCTCTTTTCCTGCAAGCTGCGCCTTGCCCGCTTCATCGGTCAGTACCAGCACCGTATCTGCATCAATGGTTTCGATCACATCGATAGCACGCTGCATCTGCGCTGCCTGATCTGACACCGAGATCCCGGAGAGGATTTTTTTCATCCTGATATCATCATTGATGCCGGATGCCAGGATCCTTGCGGTTTTGTCACAGGTGATCAGCGTGATATCCGCGCGGTTGCTTTCGATAAAAGACTGGGCATACCTTTTCGCCCGCTCAAACCGGCTGACGCCTTTTTCATCCGCATGCTGCATACCGGCGCCGGTATCAATTACGATGGCGACGCTGCCGCTGCCCTGACCTATGTGGCTGATCACCGGGCTCATCAGCGCCAGGATCAGAAAGATCACAGTCAGGATTTCCAAATACATCAGGGGATCAGAAAAAAAGCGCTGCAAAAAAGAAGCCTGCGTGTTAGCGCCTGCTAACCTGCGCCAGATCAGATTGGAAGGCACCACCTTGCGGGTACCCTTCGGGCGCAGCAGATATAAAAGAATGATGATCGGAACGGCCACCGCGAAGATCAGGGGCCACAGAATCTCAAAGGTCAACGTTGCACCTCATTAACAATGATCGCCGTCATTCGCCATGTGGCGATCTCACAGCAATCGGAAAACAACTCATCTGTCATAAATATCACGCAGCTTTGAAAACAAAACCTTGTCATAAGGTTCGTCGGCGTTGCACAGAAAATATCGTGCGCCGGCTCCGTCTGCGATCTTTTTTACTTCCAACAAAAACTTTTTCAGTTCCGCATCATAGGCACTGATGGTCTTTTCATCCAGCCCGATATTGACCGGATCATAGGTTCCCTCACTGTCTATCATTTCAAAGGTCCCACTGTCCGCCGGAGAGAGTTCCTCTCCGGAGAGGATCTGCAGAAAAATAATCTCCTGCTTTCTGTAGGCTAAGTACCTGCAAAGCTGTTGTCCGCCCTGCAAAAATGACTCCTCGCAAAAATCGGAGATCAGGATACTCATGCCTGATGCTAAGTATGGCACGCTTCTTACCGCCGCAGGAAGATTTCCCGCGCCGCTGCACCGGGCTTTTTCGATCAGGGAAAGGGCCCGCCGGATCTGATTTTTGCCGCCGGGAAAACGGAAACTTTCCACTCTGCCGCCGCTGATGATATGAAGCCCTACGCGGTCTAAGTTGTTTAGGGAGATTACGGCAAGGGCGCCGGCAAGGCGTTTTGCCAGCAGGTCCTTATCCAAGAGTCCCATGGAAGACGTCAGGTCCAAAAACAGGTTCACTGCGCTTTCCCGCTCTTCCATATATTCCCGGATATAAGGCCTGTCCAGCCTTGCATAAACATTCCAGTCGATCCGCCGCACATCGTCCCCGGGCAGATACTCTCTGTAATCAGAAAACTCCGCACTGCTGCCCCGCAGGGTTGAACGGCGTCTTCCCTGATAAGACAGACTGCTCTTTTTCGTTATAGCCAGCCGCAGTCTGGACGTCCTGTCCAAAAACGCAGCGTCGAACAGTGCTCCCTCTTCGGGCCGGCTGCCGGCAGACGTGTTACTGTTTTCCACTCTTCATTATCCTCTTATTTTCGTACATCAAAGTATCTGCCCTTGAAAAGACATCTTCCACAGACTGATCCTGCTCTTTTTCAAATTCCGTATATCCAATGGCTGCCGAAACCCGCTCCCAGGCAGTAAGATCACTACTTTCACTTAAATCTTTGATCTCAGCCTTAAACATTTCAATCAATTCCTGTACGTTCTCATGATCTGTATCTTTCACAATGATGGCAAACTCATCCCCACCCACCCGGAAAACCGGCGAATACTGAAAGATCCGACAGATAATGGCGCACAGGTTCTGAATCGCCAGATCACCTTTTTCATGCCCGAAACTGTCATTTAGTTTTTTCAGATTATTCAGGTCCACCATGGCGATACCAAACGCTGCATCCCCATTTTTAATGTCTTCATCGATTCTCTTTGTCTCCTGATCATAGGCGCGTTTATTACGCACTCTAGTCAAGGCGTCAATATTTGCAATACGGTCGAGTTCTTCTTCATGTTCCCGCGCAGTAGACAGTTCATTCGTGGTCTCAATCAAATGCGCAACGTAGCGGTTGATCTCACCTTCCATCCTGGTCATGGACTCAGCCAGCACTTCGATCTCATCCTTGGCATGAAAACGAGTTCTGATCTCAGAGAAAATCACACTATTTCCTGTAATCTCGCTGCTCGAATATAATCGTGCTGCATCCGACAAGGTCCGAATCGGTCCTGCAACAAAACGCTCCAATAGAATAACCGCGATTACACACACAAACAGTTCCAGGATGAGCAGCACTATTAGCCCTCTAAAAAGATAGCTGTTCCTCTCCTGCATAATTTCATCCATGGATAAATCTACTTCTGCATAGGCTAAAATCTTACCTGCACTATCATGAATAGGCATACATCTTGTCAACAGCCATCCGTATTCCTCGGTATTGGTGATCATAGGCGGAAAACCGCCCTCCGGATCATCGATTACAACCATGTCATCTTCATAGAGCATGTCATAGGTTCCAGGCGGACAGTTCTCATCCCCTATGGCAGAATCCACTAGATAAACCTGGCAGATTCGGTCAAGGTCAGCATGAAAGATGCAGATACAGTCCACTCCATTTGCCTCATCCACTTCCCGGAGCTTTTCCTGCAACCGGATAAATTCCGGAAGTTCCTCAACCGATGAAAACTGTGACACATATTCTTCAAACTCCGGTGTTTCCCAATTATCATTGCTGACATAGAAAGAAGAGGCATGATAAATCTGCAATGTCGCATCTCTCACAACTCTAACATCTTCCGGATCAATGATGACTTCGACAGATTTTGCAAGCGATTCTGCTCTCTGGATATACTGTTCCTGCACCATCCTTGTACTGCCCCTCCACCAGATCCACGCTGCAACCACACCAATGAAAAGGACACAGAAGGTGATCATCAGGATTGCTTTTACTTTTAAGGAAACTCTCACTTACTCCCTCCTTTACGGAATAAAAAAGCAAACAACAATACCCAACATCATGCATTCCTTACGGGATGATTCTTCAAAATATCATCTATGATCCTGTCCGTACTAATGCCTTCAGAAATGGCATCAAAACTGGGGATGATGCGGTGCCTAAGAACCGGGTAAGCTGCAAACCGCACATCTTCAAAGGATACGTTATAACGTCCCTGCAAAAATGCCCTTGCCCTTGCTATCCTAAGCATTGCCTGCGCCCCACGGGGACTGGAGCCCTCCTTGATATAGCGGTTCTTTTCATGGGTTGCTTCTATGATCTCAACCAGATGATCCATAACAGGGTCCGCTACCCGGATTTGCCGGATCAGGCCCTGGATCCGCACCAGGGTTTCCATATCGCAGATCTTCTGCGCTGTTTTATCCGCCTGGGTACTGCTGCCTGCTGCCGGAAGGGCTCCCAGCATCACCGCATCACCTGCTTCGTTTCCTTCCGCCGGTACATCCGTGTCGCACTCTGTCAAAAGCACAATCTTTTTCAGCTGCTCACCCTTCGGAAAATCCAGATTGAGTTTGCAGGAAAAACGGTCCAGCTGCGCCTCCGGCAAAGGATAGGTTCCTTCCGTCTCAATGGGGTTTTGGGTTGCCAGCACAAAGAAAGGCTTCGGCAACTGATGCGTCTGTCCGCCTTCTGTAACGGTACCCTCCTGCATGGCCTCCAAGAGCGCCGACTGTGTTTTCGGCGTGGCACGGTTAATCTCGTCTGCCAGAACTACATTGGCAAAAACCGGACCCTTTCGGAAGGTAAACTCCGAACCGTTTTCCGTCCGCATCAGGATGCTGGTTCCCGTGATATCCTGGGGCATCAGATCCGGCGTAAACTGGATCCGCTTAAAGGAAAGGTCAAAGACGTGACTGATGGTATGCACCAGCCTGGTCTTTCCGAGTCCCGGCATACCTTCCATCAGCACATTGCCGCCGGATAACAGCACCATCAGGAGTTGATCGACAATCTCCTCCTGGCCGATGATCTCCTTTGCGATCTCTCTCTTCACTGCTTCGATCAAACTTCTGCTCTCTTCAAATTCGTTCATGTCTCGCTCCTGATCTATTAATATTTTCCGGTTCTGATCTATTAAACTAATTCCATTCGATCCGACCCAATCCAATAACCATTACAAATCCGTCTGTTTTGATCAGTCTTCTCAAAAACCGTCGAAGTAGTTTTTGATGACCTGCGTCATCCCCTTCGGGTATTTTCCCTGCTCGATCCCGTCATAGGCTTTCTGCCGGTACTGACCGATCACCTGCTGGCCATCTACATGCTCCCCTTCCCAGGTAAGACCGTTCTGGGTCCTGACCATATCGCTGTCACCCTGTCCGGAACTCTCTCCCGTCAGATTGGCGTCATCACCGGTTTCATTGGGAAGGCTGACATAATCATGGATCCCGTTTGCACTGCCATAGTCAGACTGTCCGCTGCCCTGGCCACTACCACCGTTTCCGTTTTGACCGCCCGCACCACTATTACCGTTGCCATTTGGGCCATTGCCGTTCTGACCGCCGTTACCATTGCCGTTGCCATTACCATTACCGCTCTGATCCCCATTTCCGCTCTGGTCGCCGTCACCGCTTTGGTTCCCATTGCCATCCTGATCGCCGTTTCCGTTCTGGTCACCGTTTCCATTCTGGTCGCCATTTCCGTTCTGGTCACCGTTGCCATTCTGGTCGCCGTTGCCGTTCTGGTCGCCGTTGCCATTCTGGTTGCCGTTTCCATTTTGGTCACCGTTGCCATTCTGGTCGCCGTTGCCGTTCTGGTCACCGTTTCCGTTCTGGTCACCGTTTCCGTTCTGGTCACCGTTTCCGTTCTGATCCTGTCCCTCTCCCGGCTTTCCCTGAGGCTCACCGTTAGCACTGTCACCGGAACCCGGATCATTGGATGCAATCTGGCCGTCTGCATTTTCCATCCCGCCGTTTTGCGCCATCTGATCCGCCGCATTTTGCATAGCCTGGGATGTGGGACTTTCGGGCATTCCTGCCGTAAACTGCGCCAGGTGCCTGCTCATATCCTGATATTTAAAATCCAACTTTTCTGTTTCCCGTCCGACTGCTTCTTTGGTCGCCGCCTTGGATAGGGTTGCCTTACTGTTTTCCAATTCACGCAGCATCTGCTCAATAGCCTGCTTTTGCTCAGGCGTCAGTTCTTCCTGGGCCAGGGCATTTTCCAGCGCTGCCTCTGCCTTTTCAATTTCACCGATCTCCTCTTTTGCCAGCAGTTTTGCTTCCTCTGCCTGCTGCGCTGCCTCTCTTGCGGGAGAAGGCACAAACAAAAGAATGATCATCACGCTAAGCGCCGCAAAAGCAATGCCGGCTTTTTTCGGATCAGGCATCATTTGAAACTTCAGTTTCCCCGCCTCCTCACCGCGCCGAAGCTGCGATGCTGCATCGCTTCTCTGAAGGGCGGCAACTTTTCCCTTATCCTCCATCAGCTCCAGTGCCGTTACCGTCCGTTCCTGGAAACCCTGCTCATCAAGATACAGCGCCGCATCCTGCATGGACGGGCGCCTGAAAATCCCACTGACAAGCGCAGCCAAAATACCGATGAGTGGCAGGATCAATATCCACCAATGTAAATATAAAACCGGGAAAAAGAAACTGATGATTTCCAGAGTAATCCCTGTCGCAGCAGAGATCGTAAGCGCAAAAATACATGCGGACAGGATCCTTCCTGTCTGCATATATCCTCTTGCTTTTTTTATGATCTTGATCAGATAATCTTTATCGCTCCGCATACAGCGTCATTATACACCCGAAGCGATAAAGATTCAATAAATTACAACCGAACAGACTGGGTTGCGACCTTCTCACAAAACCGCACATCATGCTCCACAAACAACATGGTAGGCTGCGCATCCAGGATCAGTTTTTCGATCTGCATCCTGGAAAAAACGTCGATGAAATTCAGTGGCTCATCCCAGATATACAGATGCGCCGGCGTGATCAGGCTGCCTGCGATCAGCACCTTTTTCTTCTGCCCTTCGGAAAAGTCCTCCATGTTCTTTGTAAACTGCGTCCGTTCAAAATCAAGGTTGCGCAGCACTGCCAGAAACAGACTTTCGTCTAAGTTTCTTTCTTTGCAGAAATCATGCAGACTTCCCTTTAAGAAGGACGTGTCCTGATTCACATAGGAGATCACCAGGCCCGAGGGCACCTCTAACGTTCCCGTGATATCAAGACCTGCTTCCTCATAGCCGCCGGCCCGGGCAAGGATTGCCTTGATCAGAGTTGATTTTCCGCAGCCGTTTGCGCCGGTCACTGCAACTCGGTCGCCCCGCTTTAAGGTAAACCTAAGATCCTCAAACAACGTTCTGTCGGCATTTTCGTAAGCCATTGCTAACTCTCTTGCAAAGATCAGCACTTCTTTATGGTATTTTAAGGGATTCAGTTTCAGGTCCTTTACCTGCTCGATATCCTGTAACAGCCCCTCTTTTTCCGAGATCTCACGGTCGATCCGCTTTTCATAGTTCTTGACCCTTGACTGCATCTTTTTTGTCTTTGCGCCGATGTAGGACCGGGTGGAAATATTGCGCTCCGGCTCTTTAACAGGATCAAAGCCGATCTTGGTATTTTCGTTTTTCTCTGCCCATCTGCTGCTGCGGTCCGCTGCCGCCTTCAGCTTGCCGATCTGCTTTAAGTGCTTTTCATTTTCCGCCATGGCAAAGGCATCGCTTTTTTCCTTATTCTCCCACCAGGAGGAAAAATTGCCCGC
>JAFZNL010000191.1 GCA_017550925.1 Lachnospiraceae bacterium
ACGCAGGGATCGCAGGGGTTTGGTCAGTTTCCAGCTGGCTGAGGATTTGAGCGCCTCCAGCTGTTTATCGCGGTTCTCTGCCAAGAACTTATAATCTGTGATCGCAGTCTTGATCTCATCATAGGCATCCTTCGACGCCGGGATCTCCTCTAAGGAAAGCATCAGATAATTGGTCTGCGTCTGGGAAACATCAATGGAAAGTTTCGGCTGGTCAGTCTCAAAGCAATACACACAGCCCGCCAAAAGGTCTCCGTTCGCAAGGAATTCCTGCTCCTTGGACCTGCCGCCGTAAACAGACAGAATGCCGATCCGAAGCAGCCTGACAGCCGGGAGCATCAGGATCATCTCCCCGCTTTCCGTAACAGGGATCTTGTAGTGGTAAACTTCCTGCCTGCTGCCTTCAGGAGTCTGCTGGGAACGGGCCACATCCGCAGATGAGATGGTCTCTTCATGCTGGGAAGGGTATCGCACCGTGATCTCGTGTCCGCCGGAAGAAAGCAGCATAGACTGGATCTGCCAACGACGGATCAAAGGCTTGCCATACATATCATATTCGTTCCGCAGCACCGATGCCGCCTGCTGTACGTATTCCTGGAAATGAGTTTCCATGATCAGGAAGTTCTGTCTGACATTCTCAGAAAATCCCGCTTTTTTGTACAGATCCTCAAAAACAAGCTCTTTGTACATCATGCGGTATTTTCCTTCAAGGAAATAATACAGGAAACGGAAGATCACAAAATCCACCGGAACCGTGAAGGTAAAGGTCCATTCATAATCGATCAGCACTGCCTCTGTATCGGAAATGATGATATTCTGCGGGATCATATCGATATCCGTCACCGGAAGGCTCATCACGGGATTCTCTTTTCCCGTCTCATCAAAGGTTCTGATCTTGTCAGCTGATACGTCACCGAACCATCTTCTGAAATCATAGCTGCTCTCAAAGGGTACCAGCTGCGGAAGGCTGCGCACTCTTGAAACAAAGTTCAGCAGCAGCTTTTCTGCCGTCGCTCCTTCTCCCCTCTGTACCATCTGGTCTAAAAGGCTTTCCATGCTTTCACCAGGAGCAAAGGAGAATTCCACAGCCCCCTCCCGCTCATTGGTCAGCTGATTAACAACCAGCGGTTTGCCAAGTACTGACAGTCCGGCCAGGGAAGTGGAAAGGGCGCTGCCCATCATGGCAATATTGTGGATATGTCCGCCGGAAAGATGGGAAAAGGCCGATTTGACCACCCTTTCCTTATAGACATCCGTGCGGATCTGCATTTCCTGGCGTCTCTCATTGGAAAACCTGGTATACTCCGGCAACAGACTGATCAGTTCATCGCCTTTGAGGGAGATCACCAGCATATAGGCATGGGCAAACAGCGGATACTGTCCCGTTGCAAGCAGTTTATCCGTCACGATCCTCTCATCAAAGAGTTCAATTGCCGCGTCCTGGAAATTGTATCGGTTATCATCACACTCACCGTGATCCGGAAGATGTCCGTCGGAAAAGATCGCCACCGGAAAATCCACAGCCGGATACGGATAATACCATTTTGCCGCAACGCTCTCATAACCCGGCTCCTGTTTCAGCTGCATGATCAGTTCATCCATGCGGACCTTTGAAATATCCGATTCCCCATAACCCGAGATGGAGAAACTCCCGTTACAGATCGCATGGATCCCATAGGGGTTATTCCAGTACATAGCCAGATACCCTTCCCGGTTCTCCGATATCCAGCTTTTCAGTTCTTCCACTCCCGGCATCCTTGTCAGTCGCCAGTAGCTCCCCGGAACAGATGCACATTCCAGAAAATGCTCCAGATTTCCAAGTCTCTCTGTTTTCAACATACCCCAGATTCCCTCCAAATAAAT
>JAFZNL010000192.1 GCA_017550925.1 Lachnospiraceae bacterium
GCAGGAGATCTGGCAGATCATCTGGCTAGTCCGGCAGAGGACAGCAAGCTGGTTGGCTTTGAAGATGACGGATTTCAGGTAACGGAATCCAAGACCGGTACCGAGCTGGATACCGTGAAACTGACGAGCGATATCAAGCAGGCATTGCAGAGCGGTGATTATACGGCACAGATCCCGGTAACGCTGAATAAGATCGAGCCTACCATCGCGAAAGACGATTATCAAACCATCGGGTATTTCAAGACCCACACCACGGCCAGTGAATCGAGAAACACCAATGTCAGATTGGCAGCGGCAGCCATCAATGGCAAGATCGTGGAACCCGGGGAAACTTTCAGTTTCAATGAGACTGTAGGGCGCAGAACAGCGGAAAAGGGATATAAGGAAGCACCTGCTTACTCCAACGGCGAGACAGTACAGGAATACGGCGGCGGTGTCTGCCAGGTTTCCAGCACCCTGTACAATGCCATCGTTGCAGCAGGATTTGATGCATCTGACCGGACTGGGCATACCTATGAACCCAGTTACGTAACGCCGGGACAGGATGCCACCGTCAGCTACATGCATCCGGATTTTGCCTTTGTCAATAATACGGAACATCCCATCGGCATTAAAGCCCATTACGCCGACCGGTATGTGACAGTGGAGATCTTCGGGATCTCACAGCTTGGCGAAGGGGAAAAGAGATATTTATCCAGTGAAAAGACCGGTTCCATTGAACCCGGCTACGCCATGGTAGAAGATCCTACCATACCCTTTATGTCAGAAGAAGTCCTTTCCGGCGGAAAGCCCGGAAGTGTATGGAAAACCTATATCGTGATCGAGAAGGATGGAAAAGAGATCTCAAAAGAGTATCTGCATACCACCAAGTACCGTCCCCACGACGGTACCAAGCGCACCAATACCACAAATCCTGCGGTACCGCCCCTTCCGCCCGCTCCGCCTGCACCGCCGGCCGGCTGATGAAGGCGATCCGGTCAGGATGATACCGATCAGGATGAGATGAGTTTGCCCCATATACTTCCTATGCCGCGGATGCGAGCCGGAAGTATATGGGGTTTTTCTATAAGCGCTTTTTCGGAACATATAGTGGGCATGGTAAATTTGCATAACAAGATGTTGCCTATTTGACGAAAAACGTGCAAGGTGTCTGAAAATGAAAATTGCACCCGGATTTGTACAAAAACCCCCTTTACAACAGCCGTAAAAACCTTATAATGCAAGAAAAAGCAAAGAGAGACATAAGCGTTCAATACTGAGAGGAGGAGCATATTATGAGAGAGCACAAGATTAAACTCAGTAAGGAAGAAGTCAAAGATTTTGTTATCAGAGCAAGTAAATGTGATTTTGATATTGATGTATCCTATAACCATATTACCGTAGATGCAAAGTCCATTTTGGGCGTGCTGGCATTGGATCTTCGCCAGATCCTGACGGTAAGCTGTAACGGTTACAGTGCAGATTTTGAGAAGTATCTGACCAGCAAGGTGGCGATGGTCGCATAAGGATATCAGATACCGGTTTGCGGGCATTGGCCTTTGGAGGAACGGTCATTGGAAATGCAGATTTCGGTAAGGACACTGGTGGAGTTTTTGCTCCGGGGCGGCGATATCGATAACCGGATCGCTGCAGGCAGCGAAGAAGCTATGCAGGAAGGAGCCAAGATCCACCGGATGATACAGAAAAGAATGGGAAGCGAGTACCAGGCAGAGGTACCGCTTTCTTTTGTTGCGGATTTCGGTGACTACAGTGTCAAAGTCGAAGGCAGGGCGGACGGTATCATCCATGAAAAAAAGGGCGTGACCGTAGACGAGATCAAGGGGACCTACCGGGACATCTTTAAAATGATGGAACCGGATCCGGTGCATCTGGCCCAGGCGCGCTGCTACGCTTATATGATCTCGCAAAAGGAGGAACTTTCGGAAATAACGGTGCGGATGACCTATGTCCATATGAAGAGTCTGGAGATCCGGTATTTTCATGAAAAACTTTCTGTTGATGAGATCACCCGCTGGTTTGAAGACCTGATGGCCCAGTATAAAAAATGGACGGATTTCGAGTATGCCTGGAAAAGGCGGCGGGACGAAAGCCTGCAGGCCCTGGAGTTTCCCTATACCTTCAGGGAGGGGCAAAAAGAACTGGCTGGTCATGTTTATCAAACCATCTGCCATGGGAAAAAGCTCTTTATCCAAGCGCCTACAGGCGTGGGGAAAACCCTGTCCTGCGTATTTCCTTCCCTGAAAGCCATGGGACTCGGAAAGGCGGATAAGATTTTTTATCTGACAGCAAAAACTGTTACCAGGGCAGTTGCGCAGGAAACTTTTTCCCTGCTTTCTGAACACGGTATGGCGCTAAAGGCGCTCACCATCACGGCCAAAGAAAAGATCTGTCCCATGATGCAGATAGCAGGAGAGCAGGAGGATGCCCGGGATCCGGAGAAAGCTGATGAGGCAGCTGCCGGTCCTGATATGTTGTCTGATGCTCAGGGCACCGGAGAACACGGCAATGAAAACAGTGAAAAGAAAAGGAAACTGTGCTGCAATCCCGAGGCCTGTCCCTACGCAGCAGGACATTTTGACAGGGTCAATGATGCAGTATATGAACTTCTGACTACTAGGGATGTGCTTGATCGGGAGGCAATCCTTGCGGCGGCGCAGCGACATATGGTCTGTCCCTTTGAAATGTCCCTGGATGTGAGCCTGTTTGCAGACAGCATCATCTGTGATTACAATTATCTCTTTGACCCCTATGTGAGCCTGAAACGTTTCTTTGCTGAAGGCAGTAAAGGTAACTGGATCTTTCTGGTGGATGAGGCACATAACCTGCTAGAACGCGGCAGGTCCATGTACAGCGCGCAGCTATGCAAGGAGGATGTGCTGGCCCTGAAACGGGAGATCAAGGGAAAGAAAACCGGTCTGGAAAAAGGCCTTGACCGGGTGAACCGGGAAATGCTCACGCTGAAAAAAGAGGGCGACGGCAGGATATCCGCATCGGAAAGAGGCACGCTGGATCAGGCTGTTGTCAGGCTGCTTGGAGAAATGGGAGAGTTTCTGGAGCAGCAGGAAAACAGCCCGGCGCGGGAGCAGGTGCTGGAGTTTTATTTTATGCTGCGGCGCTATTCGGATGTGCTGGAATCCTATGATGAACACTATCTGACCTATACCTATTACCACCGGAAGGACGAACGCTTTTATGTCCGTATGCTTTGCGTCGATCCGTCTGAGCAGCTGGATCACCGTATGAAACAGGGCGTATCATCCATCCTGTTTTCAGCCACACTGCTGCCAATTCAGTATTATAAGGGACTGCTTGGCGGCAAACCGGAGGATTTTGAAGTCTATGCAAAAACATCTTTTTCAAGAGAGCAGTTTGCCCTTCTGATCGGAAGGGATGTGACGACCAAATACACGGAGCGCAGTGATGTCATGTATGAGAGGATCGCGGCGCATATTCACAAAATTGTCTGTGGCCGGGCAGGGAATTATATGATCTTCTGTCCGTCCCATGATTTTTCGGAAAAAGTATCGGAGGCTTACCGTTTGCTTTATCATCATGATGAAGCGGAAGAGATCTTATTACAGAGTCCCTATATGGATGAAACCGAGCGCGAATTGTTTCTTGAGCGCTTCCGCGGGCAGGTGGAAGCGGGAGAGATGGGAACATCCGGCGACAGCGGAACGGGACCGGCCACGCTCCTTGGCTTCTGCGTGATGGGAGGTATTTTTGGAGAAGGAATCGATCTTAAAGGAGAGGATCTCATCGGTGTGATCGTGGTGGGAACGGGAATCCCACAGATTTCTATGGAAAGCGAACTGTTGAAGACGTATTTTGATGAACGGGGGGATAATGGATTTGACTATGCTTACCGGTATCCGGGCATGAATAAGGTGCTCCAGGCGGCCGGAAGGCTGATCAGAACCGATCAGGACAGGGGCGTGATCGCATTATTGGACTACAGATTCTGTCAAAATGCGTATCAGAGGCTCTTTCCGCGCGAATGGGAGGGCCATTTTCAGGCAAATGCAGAAGAAATCGGGGCTTATGTGAGGTCTTTTTGGGATAATCAGGAGCAGAAAAACCTTGGAACTGCCGACTAAAATGGAGAATCATTACAAGAATGTATCGTCCGCATATTTGAATAGCGGACGATATTTTTATTGCGTCAGGGGAGAGCCGATCGGAGATAAGAAACTACCGTTATGGATGCGATGGAAGGGGAGATAGATCTGTTAGGGACGTCGGAAGCGGCAAAGATGTAGCATGTGATATATTATAATAACATTGAAAAACTCAAAAATAGCATCCGATCGGCATGAAAATCCTATTGACATAATCCGAAGGGTCTCAAAATGGGTGATCAGACCGGAAATTGACGGCGTTTTTACGGCAAAATCACATTTTTGTTGATTTTGCAGGATTCTTGGCAGAAGACAATCGGGATGGAAAACGCAGAGCAAAACGGTCAATGAAAAAACAAAATATAGATAATTTACGGCATTAAGCAATATAGTCTTCTTGACATGATCATCTGAAAAATGGAAGAATGGTTTATGAAGCAAAAATGGTATGACGGAGTTCTTGCAGAAATTATACCAAATCAGTCAGCGCATTTTTGACAATTATGTAAACTGAAAGAGGTTTTTGGAGAGAAATATCCGGCATGAATGAAGCCTTTTCCGTCTCGTGTGGAAGCGGCTTTCGGAAATATAAAAATACGCGCGAAATGTAATTCGAGAGCGATCGATGAAGGCATATGAAACGAATAAATTACATGCGGTATCCACGAGCTGCAAATAAAGATAACATATGGAATTTCTTGAAAGAAACACGGTTTTGGTGTATTCTACTTATTTGAAGGTCTAATTTATCTTCAGGCATTTTTATCATGCTTTGAGAAATCAATGAAAAAGCGAGGAAATATTATGTGGGCTTATGAAAGTGTGTTTTATCAGATTTATCCCCTGGGATTTTGCGGAGCGCCTTTTGAAAATGACGGCGTGCTGACAAACAGGATCAGCAAGGTGATCGACTGGATCCCGCATATGAAGAAATTGGGAATCAATGCGATTTACTTTTCACCGGTGTTTGATTCGGATACCCATGGCTACAATACAAGGGACTATACAAAGATCGATCCGCGGCTCGGAACCAATGAGGATTTTGCCGCTGTTTGCGATGCATTACATAAAGAAGGTATTAAGGTGGTGCTGGACGGCGTCTTCAATCATGTGGGCAGAGGTTTTTGGGCGTTTCAGGATGTATTGCAAAACAGAGAGGGTTCCCGTTACAAGGACTGGTTTGCCAGGATCGATTTCGGCGGCAATTCTTCATATAATGATGGACTTTGGTACGAAGGCTGGGAAGGAAACTATGATCTGGTAAAACTGAACCAGTGGAACGGCGAAGTCAGGGAGCACATCTTCCAGGCGGTTGCCGGCTGGATCAAAGAGTTTGATATCGATGGCCTGCGACTTGACGTGGCATATTGCCTGGATCCTGATTTTATCCGGGCCCTGAGAAACTTCTGTAACGGCCAGAAAGAAGATTTTTATCTGCTTGGCGAGATGCTGCACGGGGACTACAACAGGCTGATGGGAGACGATATGCTTCATTCCGCCACGAACTATGAGTGCGAGTAGGGGCTGTACTCCGCTTTCAACAGCATGAACATGTTTGAGATCGTTCACTCCCTGATGCGCCAGTTCGGACCGGAGCAGTGGACGCTGTACAAGGGTAAGCACCTGCTTTCCTTTGTGGATAATCATGATGTGACCAGGGTGGCAAGCATCCTGCAAAATGAAAAGCATCTGCCGCTGATCTATGCGCTGATGTTCGGCATGCCAGGCATCCCCTGCGTATACTATGGCTCTGAATGGGGCGAGAAGGCAGAAAAATCCCAGGGTGATCCGGCGCTTCGTGCCTGCTTTGAAGAGCCGCAGTGGAATGAGCTGACGGAATGGATCGCAGCCCTTGCCAAGGCGAAGAAAGAAAGCAAGGCCCTTAACTATGGCGGATTCCGTCAGGTGGTGCTGACCAATAAGCAGTGCATCCTGGCCAGGGAGACGGATGGCGAAAGAGTTTTCGTTGCGATCAACGCAGACAGCGAACCTTATACCGCCCATTTTGACGCCGGCTGCGGACAGGCAACGGATCTGCTGACCGGAAAACTCCATGATTTTGGCGGAGGCAGTACCTTAGAACCCTACAGCGCAGCGTTTTGGCTGATGGAAAGATGATGTAACTGTGAATAACTGATAACAGGAATGAACAGAAAACATCGCGAGCAGTTTTTGTTTAGTTATGGACGATGTCATTACAGTAAAAGATTTATATAAGATCTACCGAATCGGGGAAAACAGGGTCAGGGCTCTTGACGGTGTCAGTTTTACGGTGCACCGTGGGGAGTTTTGCGCCATCGTCGGCGCCTCCGGTTCCGGAAAGTCGACGCTTCTGAACATGATGGCCGGACTGGAGAAGCCTACCAAAGGTGAGATCATCATCGGGAAGGACCATATAGAAAAGAAGAGTGAGAATCAGCTGGTCCGGTTCCGGCGCAGGAATGTTGGGTTTATTTTTCAGTCTTTTAACCTGCTGCCGACGCTAAATGCATTGGAGAACGTAGCGCTGCCCCTGACTTTTCAGGGTATGAGCAAAAAAAGGCGCTTACAGAAGGCTGAGCAGATGTTAAAGCTGGTGGGACTTTCCACTCATATGCGTCATAAACCCACGCAGATGTCCGGCGGACAGCAGCAGCGTGTGGGCATTGCACGGGCGCTGGTAGCGGGACCGAAGATCATTTTTGCGGACGAACCTACGGGAAACCTGGATTCGGTCACAAGCGCAGAGGTTATGGGTCTGATCAAAAAGATCATCCGGGAACATAACCAGACGCTGGTAATGGTTACCCATGATGATCATCTGGCATCCTTTGCGGACCGCATTTTCCGGATACGGGATGGCAAGATCATCAGCATCACCGAGCCGGGGAAGGACGCTGCGGCGGAAAATGCGGATGAGACGATTGACGAGAATGCCGGTCGGATGGCGGATGAGACGATTGACGAGAATGCCGGCCGGATGGCGGATGGGACGGTTGATGAGAATGCCGGTCGGATGGCGGATAGATCGATTGACGAGAATGCCGGTCGGATGGCGGATAGATCGATCGATGAAATAGCCGATGCTGCGATGGAAGAGATCGCGAGCGCCGGCTCTGATAACAGCAAAGAAATAAGAGAAACAGAAAGTAATGTTAGTGATACAGAAGATGGAAATGATGAAGGACCGAAGGAAGATGAAACGGCAAATGAAAAAACCGATAAGAAATAATCTGCTAAGCACAGGAGTACGCAGTGAATGGCAAAACCGCATTTTTGCGGTGATCCTGGCGTCGCTGCTTCTGGTAACAATGATCCCTTGTAACATAAAAGCGGATGTGACGGCTTCTGCAGGCGTCGGCAGTGTTTTGGACGGCACGTCGCAGATCGGAAACACCGATACAAAAAGTACGGCGGCGCAGCAGGATGCTGCGGGAAATGAAACGATTGTGACAGATGTGGATGCAGCGGGAGCAAATGGAAAACAGGCAGACACATCGGAAACAGTGACTACGACGGTGACTACAACCCGGAAGCAGGCGGACGAGCTTTTGGATACCACCGGCAGTTCTTCCGGCTCGAACACATCCTCTGGCTCCACCCAGACAACCAAAAAAGAGCAGACGCTTGAACAGCTGAAAAAGGAGGCAAAAAAGGAGATCGCAGACTACGGCAATATCAAAAAGCTGAAAGCGCCGGATCAGGCAGATCAGATCGATAAGGCAGTCAAGCAGTTCAAGGAGCTGATCGGTACAGCAGACGGTAATAAAAATATTGACGGTCTGAAGACGGAGAGCAGTATCGACGACTGTATCGCTGAGGCAAAAGAGACCCTTGACAGTATCGCGGCCAAGTCCCAGGAGGGATCAGATGCCTCTGAGGACAACAAGCAGCCCAGTTCCACCAGTGATTTCATCATGGTGGGCGGCAGCTGGGTGACGCCCCAGGTCAGCTATGGCCAGAATGTGGCGGTGGTGCTGCCGGTTGTCAATATGTCGGCAACGAACCTGACCAATGTCACCGTCACTCCGGTGATCTCCAATTCCACTTCGGAGTGGCCTTTTGTCATTGATACCAGCAATTATACCCAGACCATCCCGGATCTGCCGGGAAAGGGGAACGGTCAGGATGACATGGACCGCAGGCGTGAGTTGACCTGGTATTTTACAGCCAGAAGCGATGCCCTTTCCGGCTATTACAAACTGCAGTTTAATGTATTGTATGCAAACGGCGGCGACACGGAATCAGCAACACTGACGACTTACGTTAAGGTGTATGGCGCACCGGGCAGCGGCAATATTGAAAATGAAGGCGGTGGCACGTCCACCCCGAGGGTTATCATCACCGGCTTTGAGACGGATCCGGCAAAAGTGCATGCCGGGGATCAGTTCACATTGATCCTGCATCTGAAAAATACGTCCCAGCGGACCAAGGTTTCCAATATGCTGGTGAATCTGTCAGCACCCAATGAAGGCCTTGACAGCGATTCCAGCTATGCCGTGTTCCTGCCGGTGAGCGGATCCAATTCCATTTACGTGGCAAATATCGGAAAAGGACAGACAGCGGATGTGGCCATCGACTTAAAGGCCAAAGCCGACCTGTCCCACAAACCTTACCAGCTGGATATCAGCATGGAATATGAAGATGACACCTATGCTGCCTTTACATCCAACGCAGACATTTCCATTCCCATCGAACAGGAGGCGCGTTTTGAGCTGAGCAGGGCAGAGATCCTGCCGGCGGAGATCGAAGTGGGCGGGGAGTCAAACGTGATGTTTTCCATCTACAACCTCGGCAAGATCACTTTATATAATGTGAAGGTTTCCTTTGAGGGCGATAGTGTATCCGGCGGAGAGGCGTTCCTGGGCAAGATCGAGGCGGGAGGCACAGGAAATGTGGATGTGACCGTGACCGGGGAAAAAGGAACCGCAGAAGGTGAAAAACCAAAGGTAGTTATTACTTATGAAGATGATGCCGGCAATCAGAGCGAATATAAGGAAGAAATCGACCTGACCGTGACCGGTGGTGAAATGAGTGACAAAGAAAGAATGGATGCTGAACAGGCGGCATACTATGAGATCACCGATGACGAAGAAGGCGACGACTATATCGATGAGTTCGATGTGGAGGACGGAACACGTCCGGGATGGCAGAAAGCGCTGCCTTTTGTGGTGGTGGGAGCAGCGCTGATCGCGGTCATTGTCATCATTATTACGTTCATTTCAAAAGCAAAAAAGAAGAAAGAAGAAAAAGAGGATCTCGAACTGCTCGATGAACTGAAGGAGAAGGACGATGAGATTCCATGATATGTTTCTTATGAGCCTTTCGAGTCTTTGGAAACGGAAGGTACGGACGATCCTGACAATCCTCGGCGTGATCATCGGTACGGCCAGCATCGTGGTCATGATCTCACTGGGACTTGGCCTGAAACGCGCGTCTCTGGCGGAGATCGAGCAATACGGCGGTCTGACCACTATTGTGGTAACTGAGAAAGACTCCTACGAAAGCGACGATGAGCAGAATAAAAAGAAAACGGCGGCTGCAGATCATCTGGATGACGGCGTGCTGGCTATGCTTTCCGGTCTGGATCATGTGGATTATGCCTATCCGGAGCTGGACTGCGAGGCCATCGTTTTGACGGGAAAATATTCCACCTACATACAGTTGCGGGGAATCCCGGCTGAAAGCATGCAGCATCTGGGACTGAAGATCGGACAGGGAGAGCTTCCGAGTCCGGATGACGACCAGCTGCGGGTAATCTACGGAAATGCAGTGATCGGTGATTTCAGTAATGAAAAAACCGGGGAAGGTTACTGGTATACCGGCGTTCTGCCGGAAATCGATATGATGAATGACCGGTTTACCTATGTATTTGATACCGAAAAATATCTGAACTTCCTCTGGGGTGGCGAGGATGAAAACGGACAGCCCGCGCCCATGCCGAAAAAGTATCTGGTGGAAACAGCCGCGGTCCTGGAAGGCAGCGTGGAAGATTATAACAGCAACTCTTATGCTGTTTACTGCGACTTAGAGCAGCTGCGCAAGATCATGAAAAAAGAATTCCGTGGGCGGGTGATCCCGGGACAGCCTACCACGAAATCCGGCAAGGCTGTGAAAGGGATTTTTTATAACAGTATCGTTGTTGGCGTGGACGATATGAACAATGTATCCGATGTGCAGAGCGCCATCAGCCAGATGGGGTATTCCGCAGAAAGTAATGCGGACTGGGTGGAGTCCATGCAGGGACAGTATAAAAACATCCAGCTGGCTCTGGGCGGCATCGGCACGGTTTCGCTGCTGGTAGCGGCCATCGGCATTGCTAATACCATGATGATGTCGATCTATGAACGGACAAAAGAGATCGGGATCATGAAGGTGCTTGGCTGTGACCTTGGAAATATCCAGGCCATGTTTCTGATCGAGGCCGGCTATATCGGCTTTTTAGGCGGCATTTTCGGATCCCTGCTTTCCTGGGGACTGTCTTTCGCGATCAACCATTTCCTGAAATCGGGACAGCTGGGCATTGATGTGGGATCTGCGGCAGGGATTTCCTATATTCCACTGTGGCTGATCTTGCTGGCAATTATTTTTTCCGTCCTTGTGGCCATGATCGCGGGCTTTTTCCCGTCCCTTCGGGCGATGAGGCTCTCGCCGCTGGCTGCGATCCGGAACGAATAGGGAAGGACGCCGCCTGGCGTAAAAATCATGAAAAAATCATAAAAAAATTCAAGAAGTTGACAGATTTTTGGTGGATTTTACGAAGGCGATGTGCTATAATGTGAAACGTGAGTGAAAAAGTGGCCTGACCTTGTAAAAGAGATGGGGTCCGCTTTTTGAATTGCAAAAAGAAAAAATATACAGGGGTGTTACTATGGCAGACAACGGAATGGAAGCTGCTCGTAAGGCAGCGGAGGAAGCAGCAAGAAAAGCAGCAGCGGCAACCATGAAGGGGGCCGGAGCGCAGCAGCAGGAGACAAAAGGGAAAAAGGACGGTGTTGCAGGAACCGCAGAAGAGGCCATTCGCCAGAGCGCCGGCATCAATGCAAAAAAAGAGGCCATTGAAATGGCACTTCGCATTGCTGACGAAGTTTCCGCAAAGGCAGCTCAAGCAGCCAATGAAAAGTCCACCGAGAAGGATCCGACAAGAAAGGCTCTTGACGAAGAGAATATCCGTAAGGCTACCAGTGAACAGACCAGGAAAGCGGCAGAGGAACTGGCAAGAAAACTTGCGGAGGAGAATGTTCAGAAATCCCAGCAGCTCTACGCACAGTCTGATGAGCGCGTAAAGAAGGCGAAAGAGGATGCCCAAACAAAAGCGGAAGCAGAAGCAAAGAAAAAGGTAGATGAAACCGTTAAGGCGACTGCGGAAAAGGCACAGAAGGCGAGAGATGAGAAGATCGCCAAGGCAGAGTCAGAGATCAATGCAAAGCGCGATGAAATAAAGAAGAAAGCCGAAGA
>JAFZNL010000193.1 GCA_017550925.1 Lachnospiraceae bacterium
ATAAGGTCGGCACCATGATCGAGATTCCGAGGGCCTGCCTCACAGCTGAGGAGATCGCTAAGGAAGCTGAGTTCTTCTGCTTCGGCACCAATGACCTGACACAGATGACCTTCGGCTTCTCCCGTGACGACTCCGGCAAGTTCTTAGATGAGTATTACAAGAAGAAAATTTATGAGTCTGATCCGTTTGCGCGCCTTGACCAGAATGGTGTCGGACAGCTCGTATCCATGGCAGCAGCAAAGGGACGCAAGACACGTCCGGATATCAAGCTTGGTATCTGCGGCGAGCACGGCGGCGATCCTTCTTCCGTTGAGTTCTGCCATAAGGTAGGTCTTACCTATGTATCCTGCTCACCGTTCCGTGTTCCCATTGCAAGACTGGCAGCGGCACAGGCAGCGATCAATGAAAGCAAAGCAAAGAAATCGTTTATCGATGATGAAACAAGAGAAAGCCTGAAAGAGGCAGCGGACAAGGCACAGGCCATCGCGAAGGATCTGGCACAGACCAGCGCAGAGGTGGCTAAGGTCGGACTTGAGAGTCTGAAAGCCGGGATCGAAGCGGCAAAGAAAGCTTTTGATGAGAGCAGAAAAGCCTGATCGATCGTAGTTGGTACAGATGTATGACAATACCCCTGCTGCTTAGGCTGCAGGGGTATTTTTGACCATTTTTATATGGATCATGCGCCCCCTTCTGATATAAAGGAAGGAAGAAATGAAAAAGAAACTGATCGGCGATAAAGCCTTTTATAAAATGGTATTGACCATAGCCGTGCCCATCATGGTGCAGAACGGTTTATCGAACTTTGTAAATCTTCTGGATAACCTGATGATCGGACGGCTCGGAACCAATGAGATCTCCGGCGTGGCCATAGCCAATCAGATCGTGTTTGTGTATTATCTTCTGATCTTCGGTGCAACCAGTGGTGTGGGCATTTTTACGGCACAGTACCATGGCTCAAGAAATACGGAAGGTGTGCGGCAGACCTTTCAGTGCAAGATGGTGATCAATACGTTTCTGGCCCTGTGCAGCGTGATCTTTCTGTCTCTGTTTTCGGGCGTGCTGATCAGCCAGTTCCTGAAAGGGGAAGGAAGCCCGGAAGATGTGGCGGCCACGCTGAAGATCGGAAAAGAGTATATGCAGATCATGCTCTTCGGCCTTGCGCCCATCGGGCTTGCCAATGCTTATGGCGGAACGCTTCGTGATACGGGACATACCAAAGTGCCTATGATGGCGTCGACTATCGCAATTTTTACCAACCTGGTTGTAAATGCGATCTTAATCTATGGTCTTTTGGGCATGCCTGCCTTAGGGGCAAAAGGAGCGGCGATCGCAACCGTGATTTCCCGTTTTGTGGAGTTTTTCGTGCTGGCGATCTATACGGGAACCCATAGTGATCAGCATCCGTTTATCACAGGGGCGTTTACCAAGTTTGAACTACCGGCGGCGCTGGCTTTTCGTTTTGTTCTCAAATCCATGCCGCTGATGATGAATGAAGTTCTTTGGGCACTGGGACAGACGGTGATGAAACAATGTTATTCCTACCGGAGCCTGGATGCGGTGGCGGCGGTCAATATCACCTCCACCATCTGGAATGTGCTGGCGGTTGCTTTTGTGGCAATGGGAGATGCAGTGGGGATCATTACCGGACAGATCCTCGGAAGCGGAGATATCGAAAAGGCAAAAGACCATTCCAGAAAGATGCGGGCGTTTTCAGTCATGTTGGGGTTAGTGTGTGGAATATTGCTGATCTGCGTTGCGCCGGTATTTCCGAAGTTATACAACACGACGGAGAATGTGCAACAGATGGCAACGAAACTGATCCTGGTATATGGTGTGCTGATGGGATTTTATGCGTATACCCACACAGCGTACTTTACCCTCCGTTCCGGAGGAAATACGCTGATCACGGTTTTGTTTGACTGTTGCTTTGTGTGGGTGATCTCTGTACCGGCGGCCTATATCCTGAGCAGGTTCACTTCCGTATCAGTGGTGACCATGCTTTGGATCGTACAGTCCTTAGAACTGATCAAATGCGTCATTGGCGCAGTGATGGTGATGAGCGGGATCTGGGCAAAGAATATCGTGGCAAAGACAGAATAAGAAAAAGCAGGCTGTGAAAAAAGCATTTGAAAAGGTGAGGGGCAGTTTATCTGCGAAGAAGAGGCAGGTTAATGAAAGCCTCTGCGGGAACCGCGCCGGATGCAACGAAACCCTGATAGGCAGTGATATCATACTCTTTGATCATTTCGAGCATTTCGCGGTCTTCAATGCCTTCCGCACAAACCATGATATTAGACTCTTTTGCAAAACTGCAAAGAGCACGAAGAAGGGCGCCATCTTTGGCGTTCTTTTTGATATTGGAAGTAAAGTCCCGGCCAATCTTGATGATGTCAACAGGAAGCTCCCGCAGAAGATGCAGGTCCAGCAGGCAGGAGCCGTCCAGGGCAACCAAAATCCCGCAGGACTTAAAGAATACGATTTCATGCCGCAGGAAATCCAGGTTCAAAAACCGGCATTTGTCAGTCAGCTCCAGGCAGAGGTTACGTCCGGGGAATTCACGCTTTTTAATAATGCTGAGCAGATACTGATGGAATTCCGGCTGCCCTAACTGCCTGTGGGACAGGTTGATATTCAGGATCAGATTGGGATCCCTTGCCAGGATGGCCTTGCCTTCAGCCAGAGCGCGCCGTACGATCCAGTTGGAGAGTTCCACAAAGGAATCGTCATTTTCCAGCCAGGGCAAAAACTGGGCGGGGGAGATTTTTCCCTCATCCCGCTGCCAGCGAAGGTATGCGGAGCATCCCAGGACTTTCCCGGTATCGGCATACAGGATGGGCTGGTAGTGCAGCTCCATATTGCGGCAGTTCAGTTCCACATCTTTCCGAAGAGCCGCCACCATTTTCAGGGTATTATCGTTTTTGCTCAGATAGTCGTTGCGCAGAACGACCGGAGCGCCGTCTTCTGCGGTCTCGGAGCGATTCTCGGCAAACTTGACACTGGCCAGAATCGCATGTACATCCACTGTGGGATCGTCTACGACTACGATGCCGGCGCTCAGTTTCAGGGGAACACGGTTTCCGTCCACCGCCAGCATTTGCAGGGAAAAATTGCGCAGATCCTGATACATACGTGTCATTTCATCCACGGACATGTTTTCTGAGCAGAATAAGATCATCGTGCCTTCACCACGGAATAGTTCGCCGTTTCCGGCTGTCTGTTCCTTGAGTCGGTCGGAGAGCGCTGCGATGACACGGTTTCCGTAAGAATAACCGTAGGTGTTGTTGATATCGGAAAAATTCATGGTACCGACGAGCATGACCACGGCACGGCGCCGTTTGGTAAACAGGCCGCGCAGATGCTCAAGAAACCTGACCTGTCCCGGAAGATTGGTGGTAGGATCGGTCTGGGAATCAATGACAAGAGACGTAATGGCAACTCCGAGATAGGAGGGGATACCGGTGTAGTCTTTAACGGTGAAGTATTTTACGGCGCAGGGGATATACTTATCCTTACCTACTTTCATCCGCCATTCGGTTTCTTTGCGTTCCAAAATGCCGCGTTTGGCTTTTTGTACGTCTTCCAGAAAAGCGTCGGCATCCTCTTTTGCCAAGTATTCTTTGATCGTCTGGGAATTACGGTCCGTATATTCTCCGGGAAGGCCGAAGTCCGATACGGAAGAGGGAGACCAGCGGGCGATATCCCGATGGATGTCGAGCATAAAGAAATAGCGCCCCTTCTCGTTTGCGGATGCGGCAAAGTTTTCATACAATTTGTCGATTCGGAAAGTCAGCGCGTTCTGCTCCATAAAAGTCCCCTCGAATTTGTGATCAAAAATCATTCTCTAATGTATCTCGGCAAAAATAAAAGAAATCTTTATATGCGCAGTGAACTTTGCACGGAATTTATGGAAAAATCAGACCGAATATGATAACTTAGAAGACAGAGAAGAATTGGAATTGTACATCTTTGTGCAAGGAATATAGTTTTGCTGTGAATTAGATGGAGAAGATCTGCAAAAGAAAAGAGAGGGATGAGGCTATGAAAAGAATCCAGGGAGAAATACCATTTCAGTTTGTCAAAAGGCTTTTCGCCATCATGGTATTTATGATGATGGCGCTGCTGGCCGGCCGGGTGCAGGTACAGGCAAAAACGGCGATCAGCGAACTGGAGCTCAGTTCCAAAACCTTTACCGTACCGTACAAGGGCTGTGAGTTAAAGACCTATAGCTTTACGGTGACGAAAGGAGCTCCGATAACAGTTGCGGCATCCATGGGCAGCTGGCATGAAGCTGGAAAAACCGCTGCGGCCACAGCGTTCGAAGTCGGAAAATCATACTATTACAAAACACAGATCAGGCTGGATGACGACGCTTATGATAATTACAGCTTTGGCAATCCGCTGAGCGTAAAGGTAAACGGGACAACATGGACTTGTGATACGACTCATTTTAATTACAGTGATGCTGGAAGGTATTGCTATGGGTATATTAATTCGCCGAATTATAAGGTGACTGCGCCGGTTACATCTGTAACACTGACCAGTTCCCGGCATTTAGAACCATGCATCGGGAATGGCGTCTATCGTCCGGTTTTTTCCGTAAAGACCCCGACAGCCGGAGTTTTGACAAGCGCTACAGAATGGTATAAAAAGACCGGGGAGGGAACCTGGGAAAAAATGGCCGATAACGCAAAATTTGAGCAGGGCATCTATCGGCTCCGGTTTTCAGTTGTCGGGAATTGCAATGAAACAACGTCAGTCTTTTTGACAAATGATACAGCTGTTTCCGTGGATGGAAAAGATTGCTTCGTGCTGACGGATCAATATCAAATATCGACCGGTGGATCTATCACCAGTTTCGTTCTTTCTGTAGAAACATGGGATATCAGAGTAGGAAATGATCAGGAAGGCGATACCTTCTCGCATACCGATAGTGATGAACTGACCGCTGTAGGACCACTGGTATATAAAATTATATCCGTTTCTCCGGCAGAAGTGGAAGTTATGGATTATAACAAAGAGAAAATCAATAAAGACCAATTTGATATTCCGGAAACAGTCAAGCACAACGGTATTACCTACCGGGTTGTGGGGATTGGGGGCGCGGCATTCAGCGGAGCGACAGGGGTGGCACCTTTCACATCCGTTACCATTCCTTCCACAGTCAGATATATCGGTCTGGGAGCGTTTTACGGATGCAAAAATCTGGAGAAAGTCGTAATTGCGTCTGAAGGAGCAGATCTGACCATCGGCAACGAGACGTTCAGGGATTGTGATAAACTGAAAACGGTCTATCTTCCGGACCGGGTAAAAAGCATCGGAAACAAGGCGTTTGGATATAAGCAATACTTACCTGGTTATGAAGACGAGAGGATTGTCGGCTTTACTTTGTATGGCAATCCGGGTTCCGCGGCTTCCACCTATGCTGCGGAGAACGTAATTCCCTTTGAAGAAAAAGTACTGATCAGCAAAACGATCGAGTTAGACGGTGCTTCGATCAAACCGGTTGCTGGCCAGGGTCCGAAAACACTTACAATTCCATCTGATGATGCAAGATATAAGGTGAGTGAACAGGCATGGTCGCAGGTAGCGGAGACGCCGGGGGGCGTAGCATTTTCTGTATTTGAATTACGCAAAGCTTATGCATATATGATCATATTTACGCCGACAGATAATAAGTATCTTTTCAGCGAAGATAGTAGTGTGACTGTGAAAAATGTAGATTGGGTAGAAGCTTATCAATTGGTGATCGACAAAGGGATGGCCGAGGCATACGGCTATCAGGAAGGCTCACTGATATTTGGCGGGATGTATGTACCCTGGCCGGAATATGATAAAGGTGAGTATGTGGTGAACCTGACAGACGGCAGGATCACGGTGACAGACAGTGACGCGATGACAGCCATAGAGAGTACCAATATCGCTTTGATCAAAGAAGGAAAGGTTAAATATATCGCATCAGAGGATCCGCTGACGCATATGTATGATCTGGACAAAGATTCCAGCGCAGATATCATGATCACCACGGTTTTGGATGGTGAAGGCAAGTTTAAGAAAGCAGACGTTTTCCTGCTCGATACGAATTCTGTGACGAAAGAGTGCAGTTTTGAGTTAAGTGAAGCGTCAAAGAAGAGCCTGAAGGCAG
Organism: Lachnospiraceae bacterium; assembly: GCA_017550925.1. GTDB lineage: Bacteria > Bacillota > Clostridia > Lachnospirales > Lachnospiraceae > RGIG7926. The sequence continues at coordinate 6,143 of JAFZNL010000193.1, forward strand.
ATGAAAAGTTCTATTACAGTACCTACACCATTGTCATTGAGAAACGTGACATCAGCAAGGCGGTCATTTCAAAGATCGATGACCAGACTTTTGCCGGCAGCGCCCTGGCGCCTGACTTTACCGTGACCTACGACGGGAAAACGCTGGTGAAAGATCAGGACTATACGGTCAGCTACAGTGACAATACAAAACCCGGCACTGCGAAGGTCACCATCACCGGTATGGGGATCTATGAAAAGGGTGCGCAGACCAGTTTTGTGATCAAAGAGGCTCCAAAAGCGACTGATCCGGGCGCATCTGATCCGGAGGTATCCGATCCGGGCAAGGATGAGGTGAAGGATCCGGTCAAGGGAGAAGTGGTCAAGGATGATGCGAAGGGTGATTCCTACAAGGTTACCGCAGCGGCCGGCAGCAAGGGCGGCGCAACGGTTACCTATGTTTCCAACAAATCCGTCAATGTGACCAGCATAACCATTCAGCCGGAAGTGACCATCAAAGGGAAAAAGTATAAGGTCACCGAGATCGCGCCGAACGCCTTTAAGAACAATAAGAAACTGAAAAAGGTCACCATCGGCAAGAATATCAAAAAGATCGGCAAGAATGCCTTTTATGGCTGCATGAACTTAAAGACCATCATTATCAAGACCACGAAGCTGACGAAAAAAACCGTGGGTGCCAATGCCTTTAAGGGGATCCACAAAAAGGCCGTGGCGAAGGTGCCGAAGAAGAAACTGAGCCTGTATAAGAAGATCCTGAAGGCGAAAGGCATGAAGGGCAAGAAGCAGAAAATAAAGAAATCGAAATGATGTGTGGAAAAAAACGCAAAAAAGAGCGTAAAATCAGGGTTGACAGCTTTTGGGCAGCTGTATTATAATGGCAAAGTGCGACGAATGGGTAGCCATGCCCCGGAGACCCGAAGCCGCCTTGCATAAAGGAACCGGTCACTTCCCAGATCCGGTTTTGGTTTTAAGCTTAAACTTTTTTGGAGGTACAATATGAAGACATATATGCCGAACCCCCAGACCGTTGAGAGAAAATGGTATGTGGTGGATGCAACAGATATGACTCTCGGTCGCCTTGCTTCCGAAGTCGCAAAGGTTTTGAGAGGAAAGAATAAGCCGATCTTTACTCCGCATGCAGATACCGGTGATTATGTGATCATCGTAAATGCAGCTAAGGTAAAAGTAACCGGTAAGAAGCTTGATCAGAAGATTTACTATCATCATTCCGATTACGTAGGCGGTATGAAAGAAACACCCCTTCGTGAGATGATGGACAAGAAGCCTGAGAGAGTAGTAGAGCTCGCAGTTAAGGGCATGCTTCCGAAGGGACCCCTTGGAAGAGAAATGTACAAGAAACTGCATGTATACGCAGGACCTGAGCATAACCAGGCAGCTCAGAAGCCCGAAGTACTGACTTTTTAAGGCTGAAAGGAGAGTAAAGAAATGGCGAAAGCAGTTAATACATACCATGGAACAGGCAGAAGGAAAAAATCCATTGCCCGTGTATATTTAAAACCCGGTAAAGGACAGATCATGATCAACAAGCGTCCCATCGATGAGTACTTCGGTATGGAGACCCTGAAAGTGATCGTTCGTCAGCCCCTCGTAGCAACCGAGACATCCGAGAAGTTTGATATCCTCGTAAATGTTAAGGGCGGCGGTTTCACCGGACAGGCTGGTGCGATCCGTCATGGTATCGCAAGAGCGCTTCTGACAGTAGACGCAGATTACAGACCTGCCCTGAAGAAGGCTGGTTACCTGACCCGTGATCCCCGTATGAAAGAGCGTAAGAAGTATGGTTTGAAGGCAGCACGTAGGGCTCCCCAGTTCTCAAAGAGATAATATTCCTGCGACATACAGCAGATGGAAAGAGTTTCCGAGTTTACTCGAGAAACTCTTTTTGTTTGCTGTAATTCATTGGAATGCAAGATGCGAACGAGGAAACGCGAAGCGTTTACGAGTTTGAATCTTGTATTCGCAGTAATCCGCAATTCATTGAGACGACCGAGATGAAGCGAAGCGGAATCGAGGTTTTCTCAGCCATCGCAGATATCAAAACCGCGCTTTTACTATCCAAAACGCCTTCCGTATGATATAATTTTTTGAAAAATGCGAAAGAAATGCAACCATATGACGGTATTTGGGCTATTCCTATCAGAAACGCATAATAAAAGGATGCAAAAAAGACTGATATAAAGAACCGAAGCGGAGCATTACTGAAAATTTAGAAAGGGTAAACAAGATGAAAGAAGCCGAAATCAATCTGGAACAAAACAAACCCGAAGACCTGTATACTACATTGAGGCAGGATGTCAAGCTGACGCAGGAGCGCTACGACGCAATGCGCAGAGACCTTCATATGACGCAGGAAATTCCGGAAGATCCGAGGGTCAGCCAGCTGCATGAGCGCCTAAACCCGACGGGAAGGAGCGAGGCGTTTGAAAAGGCCGGACTGAAAAGAGACAGAAAGAAAACACAGGCGAATATATTCAGATTCTATCTGATGGCAAAAAAAGGCCTTGATTTTGATCAGGCCTGGGAGATGCTGCCGGGTCATCAGGATTATGAAGCAAATGTAACGGAGTTTATGCAGTTTCTGGAGAACCACCCGGTTAAGGGAGAGAACCTGAAAGAACAGGACAGGAAGGATAATTCCGTCGCATGGGCCGAAATCTTTGCGGGTGCCGCCGAAAAAATGAAGAGTTATAAGATCCCGGATATCGACTATTCGGATCCACATCAGGTTGATGCGGAAAGTGTAAAGCTAAACCGCCTTTCTTCGGCAGTGATGGATTTCGGACAGGAATATGAAGAACTTTTGAAAAGCGGTGATGCCGTGGAAATTAAACAGAAATTGGGGGAGGATTATTTAGAGCAGCAGACAGCCGTTTTTTATAAGGCGCAGTCGTTCTTTGAACTGCGAATGCTCGCCTATGATTATAAAGATTTTACAGTAAACTGTAAGGAAAGCTCGGTTCCGGTCTATGTCAATGAAATGGCCACGTCGAGAGTGCTTTTGGCAGATAAAGGCCAGCAGATCCGGGGAAAGACCTTTGGCGAAGTATTTACCACAAAGATGGATCCGGCATCCCTGGCATATGCTTCCATGAGTAACCTGATCAGGGGAGAGGTCGCATCAAAGAAAAATGAATACACCCTTGCTACCGGTGTTTCCTATCTGCAGGGAGAAAATAAGGATTTTGAGAACAAGCTGAAATCCAAGGAAGAAAAATTCAAGAAAGAGGCCAGAGAAGATTTTAATGCATCGCAGTACGGATACATCAATGATTTCAACAAGGTTCTGGATGCCGAAAAAAGAAAGCATGCACAGCAGTTTCAGGACGTTTTTGCTGAAGGCATGTCCGGAGAAGAGATCGCGCAGTTTTTCAGCGATCCGAAAGCGAATCAGAAAAGGGAGGCCGTTCTTTCTTCTATTAATGCTTACTTTAAGGAAATGCTGGCGGCGCACCAGAACTCTTTCTATCAGACCCTGGGAAAGAATCCTATCGAGATGTTCAAAATAGGGGGAAAAACGGCGGAAGAATGCTGGGGCAAAAAATATGAATCGGTGAAAGACCCCAAGGTAAAGGAGACGCTCTACAAGGCGGAGATCCTGAACGCCGCAATGAACGGCAAGGAGGGGGTTACTGCCGATATCTATACCTTTAACAAACATCTGGATCTCAAACAGAATAAGCCCGTTATGATCACAGGCACGATGCAGCAGCTTGCGCAGCAAAAGGCAGTGATAGACGAAATCAGAACGCTCCGAGAGAAGCTTATGCAGGAAAAAGAACGGCTGGCCGCCACCCAGACAGATCCGGATGCGAATTTTACGAGAAATGCCGATAAAGAAGGAAGTAAGTTCTATCAGGATATGACGGCTGCACTTCAGAAGTGTATCGACAAGTCCGACCTGACAAAAAACAGCAATAATATGAAGGACCTTGCGGACGCTCTCACAGAGTATAAAAAGGCGGCGGCTGTCTATGTTTCCGAGCGAGATAATATGAGCCATGCCTGGCTGCGGGACGGTAGAAGGAGACTTTCTTCGGCGAAAAACGGCGTGAAACTGGCAACGGACAGCCTGGAACTGTTTGAGCAGATGTCAAAGGATGCATTTTTAACAGCGCCTGCTGATTGCGGCAATCCCAGAGCGTTCAGTCTGATGAACATAAACGAACGCTTTGAAAAAGACTGTAAACGGTCGGGCCTTAGCAACGGATCTGCGGATATCCCGGCGCAGGAGTCTCAGGCAGCAAGAGACCGGATGCAGGCTGTTGTGGATAAGAGAAGAGCTCTTCGGAAAAAGATCACCGCAATGTCCCAGGATGCGGTGACAACCGCGGAAAAACTGGATTATTCCATCGGAAAAGAGACCATGATGCAAAAGGCCAGGAATTACTATAAAGCGGTATATACGGATCAGATCAACAAGGCAACGGAAGCGGAGCTTAGCCGTATGGAAAGGGATTTTGCTTCCCGTGAGTTTAACCTGAAATTCCATCAGGATGCGGAAAACCTTTCGGCGGATCCTTTGTTTAAAAAATGCGTACAGGAGCGTCCGAAGAGCTATATTCCCACCTATTATGCCAATAAGATGAAGGCAGAGCAAAAGGAACGGAATCAGCGACTGGATGATATTCAGGATCGTTTCGGGAAGGAAACAGCGAGGTTTGATGAAAAACTGACGAAGGCCAACGACGTTCTGGATAACATGGATCAGCTGCCTTATTCGGCAAAGAGCGTCAAACTGGCTGCGGCCATGGTGTTTGCGGACACCCTGATACAGCAGGGAAGCCTGCAAAAGGGCAAGCCGGCAAATGATTATGTGGCAAGATGCATGAATGATGCGGGATTCGGACGCATGCTCTACAACGATGACGGAAGCTACCTGAAGTCTTCGCAGATCAGGGATCTGGTCACCGGAGAGGATGCCATGCAGAAAGTAAAAGACGCGAAAAAGATCGCTGAGGGCAAGATCAAGGCAGATAATCAGGCAAAGCATGCACCGGTTCCCAATGAAAAGAAGGGCGGGGATTTTGCAAAATCGACGGAACAACTGAAGGATGAGATCCTGGCAGATAAGAAACAAAAACTCGGTATTTCCGGGAGCAAGACCGAGGTAACCGGTAATAACAAGACGACAGCACCAAGACAAAGGGGAAAATAATCACAGGAGGAGCGATATGCCAAACCCGCGGATCAAACACAACAGCTGGGAATACCCGGATATGGATCCGGGCAAGGTCCCTATGTGGGTGCGAAACTGTGCCGATCCGAAAAAGGTCGGACAGTTTCTTGAACAGAACGAGGGTCAGCTGACGGATATTGAGAAGGAGTACCTGACACATAAACGGGATAGTTTGCAAAAACTAACCGGCAAGATCAGCGAGGTTCAAAAACAGGTACAGGAAAAGACCTACGCGGAGCAAAAGCCGGAGATACTCGCGGATGCTGAAAACGGTATCTATGTTTTGCAGGGCATCGACCAGCCTTCTTTTCAGACAGCCGATAACGGCTGTTGGTCCAGCTTTTACCAGATGCTACTCCAGAGCCGCGGCGTAAAAGATATTACCCAGGAGGACATCCGTGCCTATCGCCCTACTTTGCCGGAAGGGGAACAGTTTGGCGAAAACACAAGCACGGAAATGAATTCCGATGTCAGGAATAACATGCTGGAAATGGGTGACCTGGCACTGGACCTGATGCCGGATACCATGATAAAGAGCGTGGATATCGTTTCTTATCATAGTTTCAAAAATGGTGTAGGCGAAGACGATATCGAGAAACTGACCTATTCTTCGGCCATTGAAGAAGCGGTGAAACAGCAGATCATCGAGGCAGTGCGGGACCACCATTCTCCCGTCGGTCTGATGATGGACGGGCATTATCTGACCATCACCGGGATCGAGGGAAATACTGTTTATTATAAAAACTCCATGCCGCCGGAAGGGGATGAACAGGCAGATCCGAATGCCACCCATACGGCAAACCTATCGGAACTGCTGTATCCGGCCATTAACGGCGTGAATGCGGATTCTTTTTCCCTGACCTGGGTGGAGGATATCAAATTGGCCAAAAAGGACAATGTCCTTTACAATACAGCAAGCCCGCTTACCACCGTGTCCGAGGACGGCACCGTGGTAAATGGTGCGCTGCAGGAACAGTTTGTATTCTCGGATGAGAGAAGGCAGAAGGGCGTCATGATAGGCTGCACCGGTGGTATTGATCTGCCGGAGGATGAAGCGGGATTTCGGCAGCATTTGAAACCGGGATTTTTCAAAACGGAAAAAACCTATCTGCCAAAGAAACTGAATATGGAATCCCTGCGTCAAAAAGCTGCGGACCGCCCGGATGAGGAGGAAAAAGCCCTTTCGGAAAAGAGGCAGCAGATCATTGCCGAGCGGGATGCTTACCGCAAGGAGATCGAGCCGCAAAAAAATGCGCAAAAAATGGCGAATGAAGCGCCACCGGCACCCATCGATCCGAGGCAGGGCAGGTTTGTGGTGCCTACCACCTACAGCGGCAAACGGGTGTTTTTCGGAAATACCAATTCTTATCGAGCATTCAGGGGGCTGTTTGCCATCACGAATCATTTTAACGCGGAAAAAGACGAGCCGCTGCTGGATGCCATTGCCAATCTGTATGATATCCATGACCCGGAAGCGAATCCCGAACACAAGGCGGCCATGGATATCGTCATGTCCAATCTGAAAGCAGGGAAAGAAGATCCGGATGACGAGGATTTTGTGGATCCCATTTCGGTTTCCACCTACAAAAGCAACTTAAAACAGTTTTATGATGCCGTCGTAAACGGCACGGAAGTCTATGACGATAAAAGCGGCCGGTTTGTCATGGCCAAGGGGGCCGGGGATGCTAAGTTAGCGGAGTATCAGCAAAAGTCCCTGCAATACCTGGATACTTATATCAAAGTTCTCGAAGAGATCGAAAAGATCGAGCCGTCCATCACCATCGACAAGTTTGATGCGGACGGTTTTATCGATCCCCGAGGGCAGGTGCAGATCCAGGCGATCCAAAACGATCCCGTGATCAAAGGGATCGCAGAAAAGAACGCACAGCGCCGCCAGATGCAGGAGAGTATCGGCTACGGCCAGGATGGACGCAGCATTCTCGGCGGACCGGACGCAGGCCCATATCAGGGCGGAAAAAGCCTGCTTGCAAGCGCGGACTGGCAGTATACAGGGGATTTCGGCTATGCCGCTGACAATACGAAGCAGGTGGTCGAGGTCATGGGAGATCAGGATTATTACACCACTTTCGCATCGAGCCTTGTCTACAGGGGACTGCCGCGGCCGAAAAACCGGGCGGAGGAAAATGTATATCGGGCGATGTACAATCTGCTGACCTACGGCGGCAAGGAGTATGATCAGCTGAATCAGAAAACCCTGCTGACAGCGGATCAGCTGGATGATGTGGTCATGAATGCCACGCTGACCGCGCTCTATGACCTGAATTTCTCAACCGCATGGCCGAAAAACCTCCAAAGCAGCGTGCAGTGTATTACAGACTGCCTGGTAAGGCGGGAAGAGACGGCCTTTGCAAAGCTGGAGACAGCATACTTTAGCGGCGATGCAAAAACCTTTGCAGCCGAATTGGTGGGCTGGGAGCGAAAGGAGCTGCATCAGAAGGATACCAGGGGCTTTACCAGATATTATTCCAATGCGGTTCAGACGGCCCTGAGCGATCTGAAAAAGGAATTTGCCGCCTGCAAGCCGGGGGATGAGAAGTATGAGTTTTATGCCCGTGTGCAGCAGGAAATCGATGCCATCAGCAAGGCGGGGGGAGCACGCGATCCCTATACGAAAGCCGCCTGTGGGAAATTCGGCGGCGTGGTGCAGGCCGGCGACCGTAAACAGGAGTCAGTGGAAAATGCGAAGGCGGATGATAGTTTCAGTATCTTCGATGTGATCTCCGGTGATGGGCCGGAGAAAGAGAAACAGAGCCTGCAATCCGGCGGCAATGCTGCAATGGAAAAACAGGAAAAACAGGAAAAGCAGGAAAAGAAGGCAGAGCCTAAAGCGGAAGAGGCCGGGCACCAGCAGCCTGCGGATATGATCGATCCGCCGGGGACGTGGATCTCCAAGGCCGGAGCACGGCAGTACTATAAAGAGTGTCTGGAGATGTATCAAAATGCCGGCAAGGCTCACCGTCTGCATCCGGATAATGCGGAGGATCTGCAGATTGCGGCAAATGCCATCGTATGCAGCGTTCTTTTGACGGAAGGCGCCAAACAATCCGTTTTCGGACATACGATCCTGTCGGATCAGCCGCAGGAAGGCTGTATCCGCATCAATGAGCGGGGGCTGCTACATACGGCGGATATCGCTTCCTGCGTAAAAACCATGGCGACGCATCTTCTGCAGGAGCCGGAAATCCTGAAGGTTGCCATGCTGGACGCACGGGATGCCAAAGGACTATATACGGCATACAGAAATCAGCTCCGGGTCGGCATGGACAGGCAGGTTGCGGGCGCAAAGAGTGCAGAGGAGGCAGCGGACCGAAAAGCAAAGAGAAATCATAATAATATTATGGCAGAGGAAGGACCGAAGGAAATGGTCAGACTTTCTGCGAAAGACCTTGACTTTTTGAAGCGGACAAGAAAAGAATTGAAGGATCTGTATATGCTTGACGGAGCCTTCCGGTCCTCCTATATGGAAAAACTCTATAACAGCCTTGACCGGCTGGTCAATACGGCAACGCAAAACGGCAGGATGGCGGACCGGCAGGAACTGACCGGCCTGAAAAACAAAGCCCTTGTGTATTACGATAAGAGAAAAGGAGTGATCATGGGACCTGTGACCGACAAGGGAAAGGCAAGGCTTGAGATTGTTGAAAACCTGACCCACAGGCTGGAGAAGATGGAAAAACCGGCGCCGGCAAAAAAGATGGGAAAATAGGCCAGAAAGTTTTTCTCAGAAAGATTTTTATGAAAATTCAAATTACCTATTGACATACTATGCGAATAGGTGTAATATTGCAACTCGTAAGGCAACAATCCTTACGGGTTGTATTTTTTTAGCAGTGTAAAGTCCGATATGAAAATGTGAAGTCGGGAACTACTGATAAATTACAGAAGTGTAAAGTCCGATATGAAAATTCGAAATCGGCACACTACTGATAAATTCAGAAAGGAGAGATGACAAATGAGAACTGAGAACAGATCAACTGCAATGAACACACAAATGTGTTGCTGTATGTGCTGTCGAATGCTTAGCTCCCAGGCAAGTAATATGGCCGGGCGTTTGGCTCATTTGTCATGCGTCCACATACAGTAATCTGTCATTCGGATGAACGTAAGTAAGCCATTGCCTGGGAGTTGTCCCGGGCTTTTTTCATGCCCGGAAAAACCTTTCGTAGCAATGCAAACAAAGTGTGGAGAAAACAAACGGTAGTAAAAAAAGGAGATGAAAACTACCGACAAAGGTAGTGTAAGCCCGGTATAAAAACACGGAGCGAAAAACTACTGATCAAGACAGTATAAAGTCCGATATGAAAATACGGAGTAATAAACTACTGATAAATTAGGAGGAGACACTATGAAAAAGACAATCGTAAAGAAACTGATCGCAGGAATTATAACGCTGGGTGCGAGCGTATTCGCACTGACAGGCTGCGGCGGTGCAAAGGTAGAGACAAATGCAAACGGCGAAGTTGTAGCAGGCGCCAACCAGGTATACAGGACGCTGGAAGATATCAAAGAAGACGGAACTGTGAATATCGGCGTTTTCTCAGACAAGAACCCCTTCGGTTATGTGGATGAGAACGGTGAGTATCAGGGGTACGATGTTTACCTGGCAGAAAGACTGGGCAAGGACCTGGGCGTTAAGATCAACTATGTATCCACGGAAGCAGCAAGCAGAGTAGAGTACCTGGAGACCGGTAAGGTGGATATCGTACTTGCAAACTTCACGGTAACGGAAGAGCGTGCAGAAAAAGTAGACTTCGCACTTCCTTACATGAATGTGGCACTTGGCGTTGTATCCCCGGAAGACACTGTGATAACAAGTCTTGACCAGGTAGGTCCGGATGACCAGGTCATCGTGATCTCCGGAACAACTGCAGAGACTTATCTTGAAAAAGAGTATCCGGATATCAAGCTGCAGAAGTTTGATACCTACGCAACAGCCAAGACTTCCTTTGAGAACGGCACCGGCGTTGCCTGGGCAAACGATAATACTGAGGTCATTGCTTACGCCCTGGAAAATAAAGGCTATGTGGTAGGCATTCCGTCCATGGGCAGCCAGGATACCATTGCTCCCGCAGTATCCAAGGGTAATACCACGTTACTTGACTGGATCAATGATGAGATCAAGGCACTTGGCGAAGAGAACTTCTTCCATGCAGATTATGAAGCAACCCTGCTGGATACTTATGGCGCAGATTATGAAGACACTCTTGTTGTAGAAGGCGGCGTTGTAACAGAAACGAAGGCGGAAGATGCGGCAGCGGCGGAGGCAGATGCCCAGGAAGTACCGGCAGCAGAAGATGCACTGGATATTGTTCCCGGCAACGGCGAGACCATCAAGATCGCAGCCTCCCCTGTTCCCCATGCGGAGATCCTTGCAAAAGCAGCAGACATTTTAGAGCAGTATGGTTATACTTTGGACGTTGTGGAATTCGATGATTATGTACAGCCCAACCTGGTAGTGGAATCCGGTGAATTTGATGCAAACTATTTCCAGCATGTTCCTTATCTTGACAGCTTTAATGATGAGCAGGGCACCCATATCGTCAATGCAGGCGGTATTCACTATGAGCCCTTCGGGATCTATCCCGGAACTAAGAAAAGCCTTGATGAAGTAGCAGACGGCGACAGCATTGCAGTTCCCAATGATACCACCAATGAAGCAAGAGCCCTTCTGCTGTTGCAGGATAATGGACTGCTGACCCTGAAGGACGGCGCAGACCTGACAGCAACTGTCAATGATATTACCGAGAATCCTTATAACCTTCAGTTCGTAGAGTTGGAAGCAGCACAGGTGGCAAGAGTGGTAGATGAAGTGGAATACGTAGTACTCAACGGAAACTATGCCCTGGAAGCAGGCTATTCCGTTGGAAAAGACTCCATCGCTTATGAGGCCAGTGATTCTGTGGCGGCAAAGACTTACGTAAATATCGTGGCAGTCAAAGAAGGCATTGAGGCAAGCGATAAGATCAAAGCCCTGGTGGCAGTGCTCAGATCCGATGCGATCAAACAGTTCATTGAAGAAACCTATGACGGCGCGGTTGTATTCTTTGAGTAAAACAGCATGAAACCTACGGGAGGGCCAAAGCGGTCCTCCCGCATTTGTATCAGTGTTAAAGGTGTGATGAAACCATGAGTGAGATTGAGATCAGAAATCTGACAAAAAAATTTGAAGTAAAGGGACAGGTGGTTGATGCCCTTCGGGGCATTGATCTTTCCATCGAAAAAGGAGACATCTTCGGCATCATCGGTATGTCCGGTGCGGGGAAGAGCACCCTGGTCCGTTCCATTAATTATCTGGAAAAACCCACGGAAGGAAAAGTACTGATCGACGGCGTTGACTTGGAAAGCCTGACCGAAAAGCAGCTTCGAAAAAAGCGCAGTGAGATCGGTATGATCTTCCAGAGTTTTCATCTTTTAGAGCAGAAAAATGCTATGGATAATGTCTGCTTTCCCTTAGAGATCGCCGGTATGAAAAAGAAACAGGCAAGGGAAAAAGCAAGGAAACTCCTTGAGACTGTGGGCATCGGTGATAAGGAAAAATCCTATCCCTCCCAGCTCTCCGGCGGACAAAAGCAGAGAGTTGCCATCGCCAGGGCACTGGCCACGGAGCCGAAGATCCTGCTTTGCGATGAGGCTACCAGCGCACTGGATCCACAGACTACAAAGTCGATCCTTGGTCTGCTTAAGAAGATCAATGAAAAATACGGGATCACCATTGTGATCATTACCCATCAGATGTCAGTCGTTTCGCAGATCTGTAAAAAAGTGGCAATCATCGATGGAGGCGTCCTTGTAGAAGAAGGGGATGTGGAGGAGATTTTCCGTTCGCCGAAATCGGATGCGGCGAAGGAACTGATCTTTGAGAAAAAGGTCAGGTATATCAAGAATTTTGAACAGCCTGAAGATGCAGAAGGGCAGGTGAAGGAAGTTGTTTGATGAAAAAGTTTTGCAGATGTTGCTGGAAGGGATTCGGGATACTCTGTATATGACGTTCTTTTCCGCGTTTTTCGGTTATGTCTTAGGACTTCCTTTCGGCATTGCCTTATATGTGACAAAGAAGGATGGGCTAAGGCCCAATAAGGTCATTTACGGCATCGGGGATTTTATCTGTAACATCATCAGGAGTGTACCTTTCCTGATCCTGCTGATCGTATTGATTCCCTTTACCAGGCTTGTGGTGGGAAAAAGTTACGGCTCCACGGCAACCATTGTGCCCCTGGTGATCTGTGCGGCGCCTTATATCGCAAGGGTGGTGGAGTCGGCACTCAATGAAGTGGATGCCGGCGTGATCGAAATGGCAAAATCCATGGGTGCCAGCATCTGGCAGATCATCTTTAAAGTACTGTTGGTGGAAGCAAGGGTATCTCTGTTTACCGGGGCCACCATTACCACAGGGATTTTGCTCGGGTATTCTGCCATGTCCGGAACCGTCGGCGGAGGCGGTCTTGGGGATATTGCAGTCAGGTACGGTTACTATAGATGGCAGACGGATATCATGGTAGTGACGGTGGCGCTGCTCATCATCATTTTTCAGATCATTCAGAATGTGGGTTCAAGGATCGCCCTGCGGCTTGACCACAGAAAACGGTAAGAGATATGGATTTTTCAGTTGTTCATTCCTATATTCCGCTGTATATACAGGCTTTCCTGTTGACGGTAAAGATCGGCTGGCTGGGAATTGCCCTGGCCTTTGTGCTGGTCCTTGTCTGCGCATTTATCCGGTTTTTCAAGGTGCCGGTTGCATCTGCCATTGTCAAGGTTTATATAGAACTCTTCCGCAATACCCCGCTTCTGGTGCAACTGTTTTTCATCTACTACGGCCTGCCTGCCGTTGGCATTGTAATTCCGGCAGAAGTTTGCGGCGTTCTCGGGCTCGGTCTTTTGGGCGGAAGTTATATGGCAGAGAGCATCCGCAGCGGACTTGAGGCGGTGCCGACGATACAGACAGAGAGCGCCCGGGCCCTTGGCATGGGGAGCGGACAACTGTTCCGGTATTTGGTCCTGCCTCAGGCGATGACCATCAGCGTGCCGGGCGTTGTTGCCAATGTGATCTTCCTTGTGAAGGAGACC
>JAFZNL010000194.1 GCA_017550925.1 Lachnospiraceae bacterium
ATCAGCAGTCAGGACAGTAATGGCTTCTGTATATTTTTTTAACTCTTTCTCTAACGCCTTATTCTGTTCATAGGCTTCCCGGTCGGCGGCGGTAAGAGCAGTATTGTGATTTCTTAACTTGGTTTCGTAGGAGTTGATCTGGTCGTCGATGGTAGCGGAAGCAGAAGTTAGTATGTCCTTTAAGGCCATGACTTGTTTGCTTTCCGTCGGATGCGTGGCAAAAGTTTTGCCGGCCTTTGTCCGCTTTTCGAAATACACCGCGTTCGTCAGCGGTTTGCCATCGTCTTTCAATCCGACATTTTTCTCGTCGAGTGTATTTTGTTTTGCTTTGATCTTATCCAGATCCAGACCCATTCCAACAAATGTTGAAAAGGAATCTAAGGCTTTATCTACTTGCTCCTGGGAATAGCCGTGTTTCGTGGTAGCCTCATTGATGATGTCCTGATAGATGGTGTTTTCTTTTCCATCGATCAGAAAATCATTGAAACCTTTCATGGTATCAAGGGCTTCTGTGACGGGCTTTTTCTTACTTTTATAACTCGAATTTCTGGTGATCATGGAAACAGCATTTGCATAGTCACCCAGTTTGCCGAATAATGGCGATGTACTATCCTCATTAATACTTTTTAAAACTCCGATCAGTACGCTGATTTCGCCTTTTGCTGAGGGAGCGGGTTCTCCTTTTTTTAAGAGTTCTTCATATGGCAGCATGTTTTTTCTCCTTTATACGGCTGATTGTGTTTGACCGGATGTACGTACAATCTTTTTTCAGGCGACATAGTTTTACGCTTGTATCTATAAGGTATACAGGAAAAATGTATGAATGGTTGCAATGAATTATTCGACTACCTGGTTTTTGCCGTTATTCTCTTGAATTGAGATATTACTTACTCGACAACCTGGTTTTTACCGTTGTTCTTTTGAATTGAGATATTACTTACTCGACTACCTGGTTTTTGCCGTTATTCTTGCCCAAATAAAGATTCTCGTCGGCTTTCTGTACCCATTTGTCTACCGTGGAAAAGCCGTTTTTCTCTGCAAGGCCTATGGTGACGGAAACGGGGATTTTCTGGAATTCAAAGGTAAAGGCGGTTTCCTGGACGCTTTTGCGCAGGGTTTCCATCAGCCCTTTGGCATCCGCCTGTCCCTTCATGAGAATGAGAAATTCTTCGCCGCCCCAGCGGGAGATCACAGCATCTTTGCAGGTGCTTTTCATGATCTCAGCGCTTTTCATCAGCACATAGTCGCCGGCATTGTGACCATAGATATCGTTGATCTTTTTAAAATCATCCAGATCGATCATGGCGATGGTATCGGTAGGAGAAAAGGCATTCGGCTGCTCTAGCTGATCCATCATATAATGACGGTTATACAGCCCGGTCAGCCTGTCGGTATAGCTGAGAGCCTTCAATTTTTCTTCAGAAGAAATGATGGTGTTGATCAGGATCCTGGTATAGGTGATCAGGAAGCAGAAAACGATCACGGAATTCATGGTCCAGAAGATCGCGGCGTAGGTATTGCTTGCGTCGTAGACCGGTCCGCGGACGGATACGTAGATGGTGCAGAACAAATAGCAGATGAGGATTGCCGCGCTGAAGATCCAGGTCTTGATCATCTTGACGTTCATCTTATAAGCCATGTAATTGGTGTAGTAGATGATGGGGATCATGGACAGGGTGTACAGATGGAAGCCAAATGTATAGCCCAGGCAGATGGTGCACAGCCCCATATAGAGCGTGATCCATGCATAAACGATCCAGACATAGGCATAGAGCCAGTCTTTTGCGATCAGGTAATAACCGATGAGATAGACGACCATGGTAGGAATACTGAAGTATACTAAAAACTCAGCACCGCAGAGATAGAAAAAGCCCATCAGTCCGATGACGATGATCAGAATAAATGTATTGACGATGTAGGTCAGTTTTTTGACACTTTCTAAGTTCATTGTATTCATAGTGTAATTATAGTGCAGACACTTTCTGATATACAACACTTTTTTGCACGAATTGCGCGAATTATACGCTAATTTATGCGGTTTATCCCAGGGGTAATGCTGACAGTTTTTTCGCCAGCTCTGTGTAGGCATGCATCATGGACGGATGGAGCCTGGCAAGGGCGTCTGTATCCTTTTCACCGGCCAGTTTTTCCAGGATTCTGGCCTGGTCTGAGAGGGCCCCCGCACCGATGGTTTTGGAGGTGCTCTTTAAGGCATGGACCGCGGTTTGATAATCAGAGATCTGTCCCCGCTCTAAGAAAGTTTGCAATGCCTTACTTTTTTGCGGAGCCTGCTGGGCAAAGTCTGATAGCAGTTCCATATAAAAATCCATGCTGCCGCCGCAGTAGAGAAGGGCGGAATCGGTATCCAGATCCAGGGCTTTTAATTTGTTTTGGAGCATGGTCTGATCTGTGTTTTGCTTGTGGGTGGCTGTGCCTGCACCTGCTGCAGTTCCGGAAGCCGCATCGTCCTGTGGTTCAAAGGTCATGATACCGTCTGTCTCATCATTCGTTTGGGGTTCGAAGGTCATGATATCGTCAGAGCCGGCTGTGTCTGTTTTGGACTCGAAACCCATGATATCAGCAGAGGCCGTTGCATATGTTTGCGGTTCAAAAGTCATAATATCCGGGGAACTTGCCACAGCGTTCTGGGATGGAGAAGGGGACTTCGTGTTATCAGTACCGGTATCTGCACCGCTATCTTCAGGAACAGGTGCGAGCAGCAGGCTTTCCGGCAGATGTTTTTTGAGTTTTTGCTCCATCTTTTCCAGTTCAATAGGTTTGGAGATATAGTCTGCAAAACCCTCGGACAGGTACTGCTCTTTGGCGCCGACTACCGCATTTGCCGTCATCATCAGAGTAATGGTATCACCGGGTAGAAGGTGCTGCTCCTGCAGTCGGTGCAGGGTTTCAATTCCATCCATTTTTGGCATCATATGATCCATGCAGACCAAATGGTAGTGGTTTTGTTTGATCTTTTCGATAGCCTCAGGACCGGAGTTTGCCAGGTCGGGTGTAATGGAGAACAGGCTCAGAAGGTTTTTGGCAACTTTCAGATTCATGGAATTGTCATCCACCACAAGGATGCGGGCGTCAGGCGCCCGGAAGGATACGCGAAGATGGCTGTCTTTTTTTCCATGGGTAAGTTTCCGGTTAATGTCGCCGATAGGAGTGGCGTCTTCGATCTGCTGGCGGATGGTAAAGGAGAAGGAAGAACCTTCGCCATATGTACTTTCCACATTCAGCTGACTATGCATCATATGAAGAAGGCGGGATACGATGGACATGCCAAGTCCCGTTCCTTCAATATTGTGGTTTCGTTTTTCATCGATCCGCTGGAAAACATCGAAGAGCTTGCCGAGGTCTTCCTTGCGGATGCCGATGCCGGTATCTTTGACTTCCACATAAAGGTTCAGAAAATTGCCTGTGCGGCCGGCATTTTTCATGATCAGTGTGACGGTGCCGCGCTCCGTGTATTTCACGGCGTTGGTCAGCAGGTTCATGATGATCTGCGTCAGGCGTACATCATCGCCGATCATGACAGTGGGCAGATCAGGATCGATCTCGAGGATCAGATCCAGTCCTTTTTTCTTTGCCCTGTCAGAAACAGAGTGAACCAGGTTGCTGATCACTGAGGTGGTCTCATAGGCGATGTTCAGGATTTCCATTTTTCCATCTTCAATCTTGGAAAAGTCCAGGATGCTGTTGATCAGCGCCAGCAGTGTTTTGCCGGCATCATCGATGTTCTGGGAGTATTCCTTTATGGAAGGATCCGCTGAGCGCAGGATCATTTCGTTCATACCCAGGATGGCGTTGATGGGGGTACGGATCTCATGGGACATCTGGGCCAGAAAAACGGATTTCGCCTGGTTGGCGGTCTGGGCTTTTTCACGCTCATCGGCAAGCATTCGGATCAGTTCTGCGTCGGGGCTCTCTACGGTATAAAACAGTGCTACATTGATAATGGTCAGTCCGATGTGGGTGATCAGGAGCGCCGGGAAAAACAAACCCTGAAGGAGCGTTACGATGATCAGCGAGGTAAGGGAGATGGAGATCGCCTGCAGGGACTTTTTCTCCATATACTTGCGCCGGCGGATCATGGTAAAGATACTCAGGAAAAAGTAAATGTAAGCGGATGCAAAAGCCGCAGTCAGGAAAGGACCGGAAGAGTAGTTGCCATATTCGCTGGTCTCCCAGCCGAAGGGCAGTACTGCCACGGCAATGATGGCTGCCACAAGGGGGATCAGCCAGATAGGCTTGAAACGGAACTCTTTGTATGCTAAGGTTTGAATATACATATAGATGACAAAGAGAATGGACGCAATGGTAGAGACAAAGATCACGTGGCAGACGCGGTTGACGATTACGGGGATCTCATCCGCATGGTTGACAGTATAAACAGTGACCATATCAAAGATCAGGTCAATGATGGACAGGATGATCAGCCCGGAGAAAAGCCGGTGGGCGATGGTATTACGGCGCTTGACCGAGAAGTAGGTCCAGGCGATATATAGAACGATGCAGATACACCCGATCTGCCCGCGGATGGTTAAAACATAGCTTAGCATAGTGTGACCTCTTTTTATATATGAATGATAATACGAATTGCTTCGTGCTTCACGCGCTCGCAATTCTAAAACAACCCTAAAAAAATATTATACTAAATTATGGTAAAAAAGAAAATAGAGCGGCCTTATCAAAAACCGCAAAAAAACGCGCAAAATACGCAAAATCCCCTTGTAATGGGCCTTTTTTTATGTTACAATACCTAGGCTGTGCGAAAAAGCATGGCATGATACAAGTAAACACGCATGCGGATTTCCCGGTCGGTGCCATGAAGACGCGAATGGTGGCAGGGGCGTGAAGCGTGCGGAAGCAAAAACCAAACGGAGGTTTAAAAAATGAGCGTTATCACAATGAAACAGTTACTCGAAGCAGGCGTACACTTTGGTCATCAGACCAGACGCTGGAATCCTAAGATGGCTCCCTACATCTACACAGAGCGTAACGGGATCCATATCATCGATCTGCAGACTTCAGTAGGCAAGGTTGATGAAGCTTACCAGGCGGTATCTGAGATCGTTTCCCAGGGAGGAACCATTCTCTTTGTTGGTACCAAGAAGCAGGCACAGGATGCAGTAAAGGCTGAGGCAGAGCGTTGCGGTATGTACTTTGTTAACGAGAGATGGCTCGGCGGTATGCTGACCAACTTCAAGACCATCCAGTCCCGTATTGGCAGACTGAAACAGATCGAGACCATGTCCAAGGACGGCACTTTTGATGTACTTCCCAAGAAGGAAGTTGCAAAGCTTCAGAAGGAATGGGATAAGCTGGAGAAGAACCTTGGCGGTATCAAGAGCATGAAGCACATCCCTGATGCAATCTTCGTAGTTGATCCCAAGAAAGAGCACATCTGCGTACAGGAAGCTCATGCACTGGGTATCACTCTGATCGGTATCTGCGATACCAACTGCGATCCCGAAGAACTTGACTTCGTAATCCCGGGCAACGATGATGCGATCCGTGCCGTAAAACTGATCGTTTCCAAGATGGCTGATGCAGTTATCGAGGCAAACCAGGGTGCAGCAGCTGATGTAGCTGAGGATGCAGCTGCAGAATCCGCAGCAGCAGATGCAGAACTGGACAACGAAGAAGCTTGAGACATATAACAAAAAACAAGGAGGAAAAATAAGATGGCAGTTACAGCATCGATGGTAAAAGAATTAAGAGAAATGACCGGTGCAGGTATGATGGACTGTAAGAAAGCCCTGACCGAAACCGATGGCGATATGGACGCAGCTGTTGAATATCTGAAAAAGAAAGGTCTTGCAAAAGCTGACAAGAAGGCAGGCAGGATCGCAGCAGAAGGCGTTGTTACTACTTTCGTATCTGATGATGACAAGACCGCTTCCATCATCGAAGTAAACTCTGAAACAGACTTCGTTGCAAAGAACGAAGTGTTCACAAGCTATGTTACCTCTCTGGCTAAGCAGATCAATGAAGGCGACTATGCAGATGTTGCAGCACTGAATGCTGCTCCTTCCGCAAACGAGGCTTCCGAGACCGTTGAAGAGTATCACAAGTCCATGATCGCAAAGATCGGCGAGAACCTGACCATTCGTCGTTTTGCAAAGGTGAGCGGCGACGTGATCGTATCTTACATCCACATGGGCGGCAAGATTGGCGTTCTGGTTGAGGCACAGTGTGATGCTCCTTCCGATGCCATCAAAGAGGCTATGAAGAACGTGGCTATGCAGATCGCAGCCATGAATCCCCAGTATGTACAGAGAGATGAGATCTCCGCTGATCAGCTTGCAAAAGAGAAAGAGATCATCGTTGACAGCTCCCTGAACGATCCCGCTTCCCTTCCGAAGCCACTTCTGAACAAAGTGATCACAGAAGCCATCGAGAAGAAAGTATGGAGCGATGAGGATATCGCGATCTACGAAGAGAAGAAGAGCAACATGAACTTCCTGTTCAACTTCCTTTCCGCTGAAGCTACTCAGGCACTTCGTGACCTGGCTATGTCCCACAAGGATGAGTTCCTTGGCGACAAGATCTTTACCGGTCTTGTAGAGGGACGTTTCTCCAAGCATCTGAAAGAGATCTGCCTTGTAGACCAGGCATATGTCAGAGCAGAGGATAAGGAATCCGTTAAGCAGTACATCGAGAAAGTTGCAAAAGAGAACGGCGTAAACTTCGCACTGAAGAGCTTCGTTCGTTTCGAGACCGGCGAAGGCCTTGAGAAGAAGAACGAGGACTTTGCGGCTGAGGTTGCTGCGCAACTTGGCTAACATCAGTTACTATTCAAAGATGATTACAAAATACAGCAGTCTGCAAGCTTGCTTGCTATGACTGCTGTTTTTTTGTAATCAACCTGCGAAGCAGGAACTTCAAATTCATGAGTAATCGTAGCACGAAGTGCGGAGAAGTCCGCGAAGCGGACGGATTACGAATGAGATTTGGAGTTCTTTGAATAGTTGTAGCGAGATGACTGCGAAGCAGGAACTTTGAAGTTTGCAAATAGTAACGAGATTGAATTATTCCTCTCATTTATTGTAAAATTTTTCTGTGTGATTGCGTCATTGTTAAGCGGATTGTGTTAATATTGAATCTGTATAGGCTGTCAGATCGGAAACTTAAGTAATGTAGGGAGGGGCATAATGGCTGACTGGGTGATCGTAGTAGATGATGATATGGCGAATCTGAAGATGGCGGGGTTTTATCTCAGTGAAGCGGGATTTCGGGTAACGGCGCTGAAATCCGGGAAAGCCCTTCTGGATTATGTGACCAAGAACGGCTATCCGGATTTGGTGCTGCTTGATATCAACATGCCGGAAATGGACGGCTTTGAAACCCTGCAGCGATTCAGGCAGTTAAACCCGCAGGAAGAGGTGCCGGTTTTGTTTTTGACGGCAGATGAAAATGAAGAGCTGGAGTCAAAGGGTCTGTCCCTCGGCGCGATGGATTTCATCAAGAAGCCTTTTATTTCCGATGTGCTCATCATTCGTGTCAGGCATATCATTGACCTGAATCATCTGCAGAAAAACCTGGAGCAGGAAGTGAAGAAGAAAACCGAAGAAAATGAGCGACTGTTCATCCATGTCGTGCAGTCCCTGGCAGATGCCATTGATGCCAAGGACACCTATACAAACGGTCATTCCGGCCGTGTGGCACAGTATTCCAAAGAGATCGCCAGACGCTACGGCTACCGGGGGAAGAAGCTGGATGATATTTACATGATGGGGCTGCTCCATGACGTAGGCAAGATCGGCGTGCCGGATGCAGTGATCAACAAGCCCGCCAAGCTGAATGATGAGGAATTTGAAAAGATCAAGAATCATCCGGTCATGGGGGCACGGATCCTGAAAAACATTAAGGAAATGCCTGCCCTGATCACCGGGGCAAGGTGGCATCACGAACGTTTCGGCGGCGGCGGATATCCCGATGGCATCGAGGGGAAGGAGATTCCGGAAGAGGCAAGGATCATTGCGGTTGCGGATTCCTATGATGCCATGTCCAGCCGGAGAAGCTACCGTGATGCGCTCCCGCAAAAGACGGTCAGGGAAGAGATCGAAAAAGGGAAAGGGACGCAGTTTGACCCGGAGTTTGCCGATATCATGCTTGCCATGATCGATGAAGATACGGATTATCAGATGAGGGAGGTATAACTGTGAAGCATTCTTTTCATCTTATCATGATCATGGTTCTGACTGTGTTTTCTCTTGTTCTGTTTCTGATCAACCGGATGCTGGGACTGGATGTCTGGATCCTTCCGGTTTTTCTGGTGGAGCTGTTATTCTGCTGGTATCTTTTTATTTCCAAAAGAGGTTCGGAAAAGTTTGCATTGTTTAACTTTTGCTTTTTCCTGATGGTGGAAGTCTTTTACTTTGCCGTGCATGTGGAAACGCTTTATGAGAGCACCGCTGTGATCGTGATCATGATCTTTCTGTTTGCGGCATCGGGAGAGCGGTTCCTGCTGCCTGCCGGAGCCATCGCGGGACTTGCGGGCATGATCATGCATCAGTGGCTGAGCGGCGGATTTGAAGCAGGAAGAGGAGATATATCCTATCTGATCAGGACGGGCTGGCAGTTTTTGCTGGTTCCCCTGACGGCTATGATCGCCAGGAAGATCATGTCATCCTGGGAGGAAGCGCAGAGGGCATATCAAAAAGAAATCCTGGCTGTCAGGGAAGAAAACAACAAGGTCAACAATTTTCTGGCCAATGTATCCCATGAGATCCGCACGCCCGTCAATGCCGTGATCGGACTGACCGGCGTACTGGAAAAAGGGCAGCTGCCGGCCCCTGTTCGAAATGACCTAAAAGCCATATCCGAGGCTGGGCACCGAGTGGCAGAGCAGATCAGCGACATTCTGGATTTTACCGAGATCGATATGGATAAGCTGTCTGTCAATAAGTCCAGTTACATGATCAATTCCGTTGTCAATGACCTTCTGACGCAGATTTCTTTTATGGAAAAAAACGGCCTTGAGCTGATCGTGGATATGGAGTCGGATATCCCTTCCGTCATGGCGGGAGATGAGAGCAAGATCAAAAAGATCCTGTGGCATCTGATCGGCAATGGGTTTAAATTCACCAATGACGGCGGCGTCTATGTCCATCTGAAAACCGTGAAAAAACCTTATGGTGTCAATCTGGTGATCACCGTGGAGGATACCGGTATCGGAATGGATGAAAAAGAGATCGCACATATCTATGATAAATTCTATCAGTCGGATTCCGGCAGGTCACGAATGGCCGGCGGTCTGGGACTCGGCATTCCCATTATCAGCGGTTTTGTAAAAGCCATGGGCGGCATGCTTTCAATTGAAAGCCAAAAGGGAAAGGGGACGCTGGTGCAGGTCAGCATTCCCCAGGAGGTTGTCAACGAAGCGCCCTGCATATCTGTCAGGGATAAGGAAAAATGCGTCGTGGCCGGCTTCCTTGGTTTTATCACGACGAATCATCCCCGGATCAGGGCTTTTTATATGAATATGATCACCCATCTGATCGAAGGGGTCGGTATTCCGTTTTTGCGGATGCAATCCATCGACGAGCTGAAAAAGCTGCTGCAGGAGCAGCCGGTGACCCATCTGTTTGTCGGAACTGGTGAATATGCAAATCACAGGGAGTTTATCGATTCCCTTTCCCATGATATCCATGTGGCCGTGGTTGCCGAAAGAGGGAGCCTTGGGCAGGTGAAACCCGGGATCATCATGCTAAACAAACCCTTTTACGGAAGCCAGATCGCGAATGTGCTGAATCAGAAGGAAAAACCCGGCTATAACACACAGGAGCGCATGCTCTGTCCGGGCGTTCGGGTGCTGGTAGTGGATGACGAGCCCATGAACCTTATGGTGGCCCAGGGGATATTTGAATCCTACGGCATGGTGGTAACGACTGCGGGCAGCGGTCCGGAAGCCATCAGTATCTGTGAGCAGCACAGTTTTGACATTATCTTTATGGATCACATGATGCCGGAGATGGACGGCGTGGAGGCCATGAAGCGCCTGCGGCTTGGCGCAGTGGAAAAAAAGCAGGAGCTTTGCATTGTGGCGCTGACGGCCAATGCCATCAGCAGTGCGAAAGAGATGTTCCTGTCGGAGGGCTTTGACGGCTTTATTCCCAAGCCCATAGAGATCACCGATCTGGAACGGGTGCTGAAATATGTCCTGCCCAAGTCTGCCATTGTGTTTGAGCGGATCGAGGTATCCTATGCGGAGGAAGAAGAGGATGATCCGAAGGAGCAGGCGAAAGAAGATGCGGCTTCGGATGATCAAGCGGAGGAAGACCGGAGCGGATACGGAAAGGAAAACCGGAAAGAAAACGGGAATGAAGGCAGAGGCGAAACCTTGCAGCAGGATGGACTTGGTGCACTGAAAAAGTGCGGTGTCGATGTGGATGCGGGCCTGAAGTATTGCCGCGGCGATGAGGAATTATACCGGCAGATCCTGGCGGAATATGCGGGCGCTCCCGGGGAAAAGGCAGCGCAGCTGCAGCAGTATTTTGAGGCATCGGACTGGAAGGATTATGCGATCCGTGTCCATGCCGTCAAGAGCACATCCAAGATGATCGGTGCCGGGGAAGTATCAGAGCTGGCAAGAACCCTGGAACTGGCAGCAAAGGGCGGCGACACAGAGACTGTCAATAGGAATCACGCACCGTTTATGGAAAAGCACGAAGAACTGATAGGCGCCATCCTCGAAAGCGGAGATCGTGGAAACGAAGAGGACTCTCCGGCAGCGGCAAAGGGGGAGGAGGCGCTGGAATTCAATCCTGCAAATACGGAAGACGGAGAAGACGAAGCAGTCGAGTTCGTGCCGGTGAAGGCTTCTGCAGATGATGAAGCGCTGGAGTTTGCGCCGGTCACAAAGGCAGAGGATACGGCGGATGATGAAGCGCTGGAGTTTGCTCCTGCTAACACGGCTGAGGATGCGGACGGTGATGAGAACGGAGAGGACGGGGCACTGGAATTTGCGCCTGCAGGCCATAAGGAGGGTGAGAATTGAAAAAGCGGATACAAAATTTCTTTCATAATCTGTCCCTGCCGGATGGTGACTTTTCAGAACAGAAATTCAAATACTTTACCATGATCGGTGTCATCGCCCTGGTCCTTGTCACCATCGGAAATGTGATGATCCGGGAACATTGGATTGAGATCGTGGTACTGATTCTGACGGAAGTTTCCGCGCCGGTGGTCATGCTGATATCCCTGCGGAAAGGGAAGATCCAGACAGGCGGGCTCGTGATCGCGCTTTTTATGATCTTCCTGATCCTTCCCGTGGCCTTTTTCTTCGGCGGAGGACTGACGGGATGCGTGGTCTCCTGGTATGTATTTTCTTATCTGTTTATCGGTCTGATCCTGGACAATAAACCGCGTACTTTTATGCTGATCCTGCTGACGATTTCTGTGGTGGTCTCCTATGTGCTGGCCTATTTTTGGCCGAATCTTGTGTATGAGCATGACCGCTTCACCTGGTATATGGATTCGCTGCTTTCCGTACTGGTGGTCAGTTATACGGTTTATCTGATGATCGTTTTCCAGAACCGGCTCTTTATCCGGGAAAATAAGCGTGCTCAGCAGCAGGCACTGGAGATCGAGGCGTTAAACCGGTCCCAGAACCGTTTCTTTTCGAGTATGAGCCATGAGATCCGCACCCCCATCAATACCATCATCGGACTGAACGAGATGATCCTGCGGGAGGATGTATCGGATGAAGTGGCGGAAGATGCCCGCAACATCCAGTCTGCTTCGCGTATGCTGCTGTCCCTGATCAATGATATCCTGGATATGTCCAAGATGGAATCCGGGAAAATGGACATCGTGCGGGTTTCCTATGACACCGGAAAAATGCTGTCCGAACTGGTGAATATGATCTGGGGCAGGGCAAATGAGAAAGGGCTGAAATTCGCCATCGACGTGGATCCGTACCTGCCGGCGCAGCTGTTTTCCGATGAGGTCCGGATCAAACAGATCCTGATCAACCTTCTGAATAATGCGGTCAAGTATACAGAGAAAGGGGAAGTGTCCCTGTCCATCCATTGCAGCCGTACCACGAAGGGCAAGGTGATGGTGGTCTATCAGGTGGAAGATACGGGAATGGGGATCCGTTCCGAGAGCATCCCCTATCTGTTTGACGCCTTTAAGCGTGTAGATGAAGAGAAAAACCGGTATATCGAAGGCACGGGACTGGGCCTTTCCATCGTAAAGCAATTGGTGGAACTGCTTGGAGGTGAGATCTCCGTCAGCAGCGTGTATACCAAGGGCTCCACCTTTACGGTTTCCATTGAACAGGAAACGGTGGATGAAGCCGTGATCGGCCAGTTTACGCCGGAAAAATATCATGGCCACAGGGAGAAAAACAGTTATCATTCGGCATTTGAAGCGCCGGAAGCAAAGGTGCTGATCGTGGATGATAATAAGGCAAATCTTCTGGTGGCATCGAAGCTTCTGCGGGATACCAAGGTGCAGATCGATACGGCGGAAAGCGGCGAGCAGTGCCTGAAACTGACCGGCCAGAATCATTATGATGCCATCTTTATGGATCATATGATGCCGCAGATGGACGGCGTGGAATGCTTCCGCAGGATCCGGGAGCAGACCGGGGGAATGTGCTGTTCGACACCCGTTGTTGTGCTGACGGCCAATGCGGACAGCGAAAACAGGGCGCTGTATAAAAAAGAGGGCTTTGATGCTTACCTGCTCAAGCCTGTAGAGGGTGCTGCCCTCGAGGAAACGCTGCGGTCCCTTTTGCCCGGTGAACTGATGACCGTAAACGAATCGGCGGATACCGCCTACGGATCGGATGCGGTCGTTAGGCAGATCCGTCGCAAAGCCTCCATCATGATCACGACGGACAGCGTTTCCGACCTTCCGGAAGATGTGATCCGGAGCATGAATGTCCGTGTGCTTCCCTACCGTGTCGTCACTGCAGACGGGATCTTTGCCGACGGAACAGAGGCAAAGGGTGATGCGATCCTTCGGTACTTGGCGGATGGAAAGGCAGCGGCGAAAAGTGAGTCGCCGGAGCGGTCTGATTATGAGGCGTTTTTTGCAAAGGAATTGTCGGATGCCCAGTATATCCTGCATATCGCCATGGCGAAAAAAGCCAGCAAAGGCTTTGCCAATGCCAGTGAAGCGGCGCTTTCCTTTTATAATGTCAGAGTGGTGGATTCGGGACATCTGTCCAGCGGCATGGGGCTGATGGTCATGGAGGCGGCCAGGGAGGCGGAAAACAGTAGCCTGGATATCAAGGAACTTGGCAGGAGCTTATCAGACATGAAGGACCTGATCCGGACCAGTTTCGTCGTGGACGATACGGAGTATTTAAGCAGGAGCGGACGTCTGCCCGGCTGGCTTCATAAGGTCTGCAGCGCGCTGATGATCCATCCGGTGATCGAGATGAAGGACAGTGCCATGACAGTAGGAGGTATCATACTCGGAGACCGCGAGAAGGCCAGGAAAAAATACATCCGCAGAGTGCTGCGAGGCGTCAGCGGCATCGATACGGACACCCTGTTTATCACCTATGCCGGCATCCCTTCCGAGCAGCTGGAAGAGATCCAAAGGGAAGCCCAGTCCATTGTGGAGTTTGAGCATGTGTACCTGCAGCCGGCGTCACCTGCAATTTCCATCAATTGCGGACCGGGCAGCTTTGGATTGATCTACAAAAGGAGAAACTCTCATGCGGGATAAGATCTTATATCTGGATATCGGGGCAATCCCAATTTTCATCATCATATGGTACACGACCATCTTTCGGAAGATGACAAAGGGCAGGTCGAATGCACTGTTTCTCTGGGTGACGGCCTTTGCATTTTTTACCGTGGTCTGTGATCTTCTTGCAGGCGTTTTCATGAGTGAATATCCATTGGATGCGTTTTCCCAGACGGCTGTCAGGATCACGGAATATCTGTATTTTATCTTCCGGAACGGGACCAACATGATCTACTTTTTCTTTGTGTTTGCGGTGACCAGGACCTGGTACCGTATCAGCGCGTTGTGGAAAAAGGTGTTGCTGCTGCTTCCTTATATCGGCGTTCTGGCCATGCTTGCCATCAACGAAGGAACCGGCGCTGTCTTTATCGTCAGTGCCGAAAGCGGGTATATGCGCGGGGATT
Organism: Lachnospiraceae bacterium; assembly: GCA_017550925.1. Classification (GTDB taxonomy): domain Bacteria; phylum Bacillota; class Clostridia; order Lachnospirales; family Lachnospiraceae; genus RGIG7926. The sequence goes on from JAFZNL010000194.1 coordinate 14,121, forward strand.
ATATCCTGATCCTGTATGCCTGTGCGGCCTTTTATCTGATCTTCGGCATGATCTGGCTCATCGCCTGCAGGCGCTCGCTGGACCTGGGGGCGCTGCTGGCACTGTCTGCCATGTATCTGTTGAATGTGGCGGCGGTGATCATCCAGTATTTCTATTCCGAAATGCTGATCGAATGCTATTTTACCAGTATTTCGCTGCTCTTTATCGTGTTGTTTGTGCAGCGGCCGGAAAAACAGGTGGATCTGGATACCGGCCTGCCCGGCTACCATGGGTTTCGGGAAGAGATCGGAAAGATCAAGGCTGCGGGGGAGAACATACAGATCATCATTGCCAGGATCGTCAATGCCTATGATATGAGCCGGTATATGGGAGAGGAAGCGTTTTTTGATTTTATCCATGCCGTAGAAGGGCAGATCCGCAGTTTTGCCAAAAAAGACCGGCTCAGCTGCGAACTGTATTATGAACAGCCCGGCACTTTTTACATTATCATGGGGGACACGTCGTACAATCCGGTCCAGGCCATCCCGGAGATCCGGGATCAGATGGAAACCTATATGGGTGGGGCGGTAAAAACCGGCGTCAGGGCAGAAACGCGGATCGTCACCATACAGTTTCCGAAGGATATCAGCGACCTGGGGGAACTGCTGAACTTCGGTCATGATTTTGTCCGGTTTGCCGATGTGGACAGGCTTTACAGTCATGCGGATGCGATCATCGCGCAGAGGGATTATCAGATCGAGACTCATTTTCATGAGATCTTAGACCGGGCTATCAGCTCGGATGGCATTTCCATATCCTATCAGCCCATCTGGTCGGCAAAGGAGGACAGGTACCCGGCGGCGGACACCATAGCGCAGCTGACGGATGAGGAATACGGCACGGTGGATATGGCCATGATGATGGATATTTCCCGGAAAAAGGGACTGGCCATCCGGCTCGGCACCTACCTGATCGAGCGGGTATTTCAGGATATTCATGAGAAAAAGCTGAGCGAATATGAGTATATCCATATCCCGCTTTCCACGGCGTTGTTCCTGCAGCTGGATTTTACGGACCGCATCTGGAAACTGAAGGAAAAATACGATATCCACCCGGAACAGGTATGTTTCTCTTTTCAGGAATCGGCATATGAAAATACCAGCGAAGTGCTCAATGAAAATCTCAGCAGGCTTTCCACACAGGGTTATCGGCTGATGCTCGATGGCTTTGGCAAGGGATATTCCGATATGGAAAGGATCATGGATTTTCCGATCCGTGCCATCCGGCTGCATAAAGACTGGGTGCTGTCATCCCTCGGCCAAAAGCGGCACGTCCTGATCAAAGGTGTCATCGGCGCCCTGTCCGAGTCGGGCCTTACCGTGATCGCCCAGGGAGCGGATGATGAGGACACCCGCCGGACGCTTTCCGATATGGGCTGCGAACTGATCCAGGGCAGAGCGGTGGAAGGGGAAAGCTGTCAGCGTAGCTGACTGATGAGGGGACATTTTGAATACGAGAAAGTACAGGACCGGCCATTTGGCCGGTCTTCATTGTATGTTTTCACATACCCTTCATCCAACCCTTGCATTTCACAAATTCATGTTCTACTATATATAGTACCGAAACGTTTCCTAATGGCAAATCAGTTTACATAATATATCAAGGAATGAGATTATATGAGTCAAAAGTTTTTTGAAGTTTTTCCCAATATCCAACTAAAGGGTGAGATGGCA
>JAFZNL010000195.1 GCA_017550925.1 Lachnospiraceae bacterium
ATCCACATCCATAATAACTTAAGCGTACGCCAGGCTATGCATGAGCTGGTAAAACAGGCAGGAGATAATGATAATATCTCAACTATTTATGTAGAAGATGAAGATGACCTGTACTATGGCGCCATCGATCTGAAAGACCTGATCATTGCAAGAGAATATACTCCCTTAGAGGATCTGATCAGTACCTCTTATCCTTACGTGAAGGATAAAGAGCTTATCAGCGACTGTATCGAAAGGATCAAGGACTACGCCGAGGATTCCCTTCCCGTGATCAATGACAGCGGCAAACTGATCGGCATCATCACTGCCCAGGATATTGTCGAAGTTGTCGATGACGAGATGGGTGAAGATTATGCGAAGCTGGCCGGTCTGACCGCAGAGGAAGATCTGCACGAGCGCCTGCCGGAGAGCATGAAAAAGCGTCTGCCCTGGCTGATTGCCCTGCTCTTTTTGGGCATGATGGTATCCACTGTGGTGGGTGTCTTTGAAACGGTGGTGGCAGTGCTGCCGCTGGTGATCTGTTTCCAGTCCCTGATCCTAGATATGGCCGGAAACGTAGGAACCCAGTCCCTGGCTGTGACCATTCGGGTCCTCATGGATGAAAACCTGACGGGACTGCAGAAGGTGACACTGGTCTTTAAGGAAATGCGGGTCGGTTTCTGTAACGGTCTGTTTCTTGGGTTTATGGCATTTATCTTTATCGGACTCTATGTGTATCTGGGGAAACATAATCCGCTGCTGGCTTCTTTCCAGATATCTGGTTGCGTCGGATTCTCCCTACTGGTGGCGATGATGGTGTCCTCTATGGTTGGAACGCTGATTCCCATGTTTTTCCACAGGATCAAGATCGATCCGGCGGTAGCATCGGGGCCCCTGATCACCACGGTAAATGACCTGGTTGCAGTAGTGACTTATTATGGACTTGCCTGGATCTTACTGGTAAGAGCGATGTGATGATGAAGGCAGGATCCGGTATATATCGGATTGAGAATTGTTGAATGTGTATCATAAAAGAAAAAGACGCCATAAGGTCGTCTTTTTCTTATGAACGATTGTTTGAATGCTTCAGATCAGTCCAGATAAAATGCCCGGTCGGGGAGACGCTCGGCGGGGGCTGCGGCAGGAGCATCTGCATAGCCGAGAGCCAGATGGCCGATGCCGATATAGTCGCCGGTAAGGCCGATTTCAGCCAGGATCTTTTTGCCGAATTCTTCTTCAAATTCTTCTTTTGCCCTGTGGATCCAGCAGGTGGAGAGTCCCAGGTCATGGGCCGAAGTCATCATTTGTGCCAGGGCGCAGCTGCCGTCATAAACGGCTGTGGGAACCGATGCGTCTGCAATGACGATCAGAATGACCGGCGCGCCATAAAAAGGATCAAATCCGGCATCCCAGCCGCCAATCCTGGCATTCTCATCCGCGATCAGATCGCGGAGCTTTTTGTTTGTGACCGCAATGATACGGGTGGACTGTTTTCCCATGCCGGTGGGAGCATAGAGACCAACGCCGATGATCTGATCGATCTCCTCACGGGACGGCATGACGGGTTTGAATTTGCGGCAGCTTCTTCTGCTGCGCAGCTGTTCCTGAATAACACTCATGATGAACCCTCCTTATTGTTTGAATGTAAGTGTATAAACTGAAGTTTTATAATCCTTTTTGTTTCCAGGCATTTTGAATCCTACGTCCGTACAATACCATGATGCATGCGCTGATCATAAGCAGCAGTACCGAGAAGGCAAGCAAAGGACCATTTGGATAAAAACCTACCTGACGGGACAGAAAATAGATCAGTAGGTTGGCGGCTATATGCATGCTCACAGGCGCTGCCAGAAGCTTATGATGTTCGTATACGCCGGCCAGTGCCAGGCCCATCAGGAAGGCGTACAGGATCTGCACCGGATTGCCGTGATAACAGCCAAAGATCAGAGCATCCAGCAAAATGGCAAGCCAGACGGGAAAATACCGCCGGATCCGGTTCTGGATGATGCCCCGAAATAACAGCTCTTCCGTAAACGGGATCAAAACGCCGTAGATGACAAGTCCCAAAGGAAGGGGCAGGGCATATTGTACGGAAGCAGTCCGTTGAAAACTGTCGCTGGCATTGGTCAGCCCCACAAAGGAAAGGGCTATATTCAGGCCCAGCGAAAGCGCAAGGCTCAAGGACAGGATCAGTGGCAGGTCGCGGGTAAACGCCTGCTTTTTCCGACCGGTCACGGTGGGAGACATTTCCTGTGGTTTATCTTTTCCGTAGCATCTTGCCAGGTACGGCCAGACAGCTATGGCAGAAACGGCGTTGAGACCGGATTTCAGGCTGTCCAGGTCCGAGCCTGCTGGATGCAGCAGCGCCAGGGCCAGGGCGTAGCAAAGGTTGTAGATACCCAGCTGGATGACCCAGTAAATCAGCAGAGGCGTCAATACCTCGATGGTCCGAAAGATTGCCGGACGATTGCTGTGCAACAGCCAGGGCTTTATGTCTGTAACGGCTGATAACAGTTCGTTGCAGGTATCGATAAGGTGCTCCGGCCCGGTGTCTTCCAGTTCCCCTTCGCCGGCATAGCCGAAGGTGACACCTGCGGCGGAAAGTCCCATCTGATGGGCGGAATTGATATCTCCTTCCCGGTCCCCCACCATCAGTGTATTGGACGGGCGGCAGCTATGCCCGAACTTTTTTTTCAGGCGGGAGATAGCCTCCGTCAAAACTTCTTCTTTGGTCAGCCTGCCGTCCTGCTCCGAGGAACCGACGATGGCATCAAAGAAGGCGTCAATCTCGAAATGTTTAAGAATGGGGATCACATATTTTTCCGGCTTGCAGGAAGCAACGGCCAGATGGACGCCCCGCTGTTTCAGGTTTTCTAAAAGAAAAGAGATCCCCGGATACAGGGAATTTTCCAGCATGCCCTGTTTTTCATAGTATTCCCGGTATATGCGGATGGCGTTTGCATTTTCGTCCCCGGTCAGGCCGAAATGCCGCTCAAAGCTGACCTGCAGCGGGGGCCCGATAAAGTCCTCTAAGGTTTTCTCGCCGGGGTCCTCCAAGTGAAGCTGCGAGAGAGCATATCTGACCGATGACAGGATCCCGGGTTTGGAATCCGTCAGCGTGCCATCTAAGTCAAAGATCACGTATTGATACATCTTAAGCCTCTTTCATCACTGCCAGGTTTTTGATATGGATGAAATTCAAAAACTCCTGCAGCGGCGGAGGTTTTGAAAAATAATATCCCTGGATATAGTCGACGCCGATGGCTGCCATGGCGTCTAATTGCTGTTTTTCTTCAATGCCTTCCACAACGATATGAAGTCCCATGTTGCGGATCATCTCAACAACGGAATTCATGACCAGCTTGGTCTTATCATTCTGGAAGTAATCCTTCGTCATGCTGCGGTCGAACTTGACGATCTGAACGGGCATGTCCACGATGTAATTCAGGTTGGACTCGCCGGTGCCGAAATCGTCCAAAGAGAGGGAAAAACCAAGGGCTGTCAATTTTTCCATATTGGCGATCACCATATCCCGGGAGCGGATGGTGGAGGTCTCCGTGATCTCTAGGTTCAACAGGGAGGGATCCACCTCAAAGCGCTCGATCAGCTGGCTGATATCCTCAGTCAGCCACCTGTTTTCACACTGTGCCACCGACAGATTGACTTCGATATATTCCACGCCGATCTCGGTGATGGGATGCTCCCGTAACATCTCGCAGACCTTTTCCAAAACGCGGGTGCCGAGGGCTTCCACAAGGCCTGTCTTTTCCGCCACCGGGATGAAGACGCCGGGCATCATAACAGAGCCGTCCGGCTTGCGGATGCGGCACAGAGCCTCAGCGGAAACAAAGCAGTTTTTCTCAAAGGAATAAATGGGCTGGTAAAAGACTTCAACCCGGTCTTCGTCAAGGGCGGAGACGATCTCACCCTGGATGATCTTGGCCATGCGGAGTTTGTCGGCTTCAGCCTGTCCGAAGAAGACCAGTCGCTCATCAGAGCTTTCCATCTTGCTGCGGTAATGCTGGTAAAACTGTGTCACTTCGTCGGCTGTCGTAGCCACCCGGTTATCCGGGACCGCGATGATCAGGGTGCTGATCTCTGTGCCGAGCCAGCTGAGGACAAAACGTTCGTAGATGCTCCGCACCATTTGTTCGGAGTAGAATTTTTGCGGCAGCACCACGGCAAAATCGTTGCCGGTTCCGCGGAAGACTTTACAATGGGGAAAGGCCTTTAAGAAATTCGCCATTTCCATGAAGATAGCCCGTTCCTGAATGCGCCCAACGCCCCATTCGGTTGCGTTGATGATCAGGATGCCGGCAAAGGGTATGTGGTCTTCGTACAGCTGCCTGATATAGTCATGCATGATATTGGCGGAAAAAACATTGGCAACGCGGTCCAGCTCACCTTCCGGGTTTTCCAGTTCCATGAACAGGATCATCATGCCGATGGCTGTTGCAAAACCGATGAGCAAAAGAGAGGGCGACATGAACTGGATCAGTCCGGCACAGATCTCAATGGTCATCCAGATCTGAACAGCGCGCATTCTGCGGGGGTTCATTTTTTTCCGGAAGATGATGGTCATCAAAAGTGTGCCGAGGATAAATATCATGGCGAAGATATTGGTAGCCATGACGGAAGGACCGTAGGAATAGGTGATGCTCATTCCCTGCTGGACAAAATGGATGGGAAGCAGCGCTACTAAAGCACAGCCGAGCAGCGCAAAGGCTGTGGATATCGGCATTGTCAGTTTGGAATGCTGCAGGGCGTAAATATCATTACAGGTATAGGAAAAACCCAAATAGAAGACCAGGATCAGACTGGCCAGATAGAGCTTGCCCATGATGACGGAGATCAAGGTGCCGGATCCGCCGTCTGCTACAATGCAGGCAATGGAGGAAATATCGAGGACCAGACACAAAAAATTGGCTGCCATGGCACGGGCATACAGCCTGGTGCCGCGAAAGCCTACCGTTTCCCGATGGAAGTTAAAAAAGCAGAGGACGCAAAGGATTGCGATCCCACAACACTGGAATTTGATGTTCATGTACCTAATTATATAAGAAGCATTCTTGACAGTCAAACTTGTTTTCATAAATCGGTAGCATTTTGAATGAAATTTTTATAAAGCGGGGATGGTTTTTGTGAAATGTAGACAAAGACCGTGAACCATACTGTGCAATTTGACAAAAACGGTGAAATTGTTCGTGCATATTTTTGGAAGGATCATTTTGCGGTGGCTTATTGCACAGCAATTCACCCGGTGATACTATAAATAAAGAAAAGCAACTTTGACAAAAAATTAACGATAAAATGCCGGTGAAAAATGACCGATAATAGTATAGCGGGAAGATATCAGGTGGCAGAAAGCAAAGATCATAAGATCGGGACTGAGGATAGATTGGAGCAAAGATCATGGCAGAAGGAAGGAATTCAAGAGGGCTGACGGGATTGCGTCTGGCAGGTGTGGTGATACTCATCCTGCTTTTATTTGTCGCAGGCTGTGTGGGCCTTGTCTATTATAAATATAAACAGGAAGA
>JAFZNL010000196.1 GCA_017550925.1 Lachnospiraceae bacterium
AAGGTGAGGACAAGAGAGCGGACCAGATCGGGAGTGACCTGGTCGTCTGTGCCGGACAAAAGGCTGTTTTGATAGACTAAAGGCGCATGCAGGATGATGCGCGCCTTTTGCAGGGACATAAGATAAGGGTGGTCAGGATCTGATCCGGTGGCTGTCGATGCAAAGCTGCTGATCAGGGGTCTGACTTCTTTATATGGTGCTTTGGGGGTTCCGTCAGGATTTTCAAAAGTAATGCTGAGTCTTTCTGTCAGAAGGATGTTTCCGACGATATATCCGTCAAAGGTATCTTTTTGCAGCAGCAGGTCGGATACCTGCCCGGGATGTTCAAATATCAGGGAGATCATATATTCCTCCGGCTTTCTGTCTTATTTCTTGTCCGTCTCATTGATTATATCGTAATTCATTCTTTTTTCAATCCCCTCTTTTCAAAGAAGGAAAAAGATGCTATGATATATGGTAATGAAAACCGCGTGACGCGGTTATTGATAATGCGATGAAAAGGGAAATGAGGGAATAATTCATGGGTTATAAGATTATCATTGACAGTTGCGGTGAGCTGCCGGAGGAGAAAAAGAAGGATCCGCATTTTGAGCTCGTGCCGCTTGAATTGATGATAGATGACTTCAGAACCTGGGACGATGAGAATTTTGATCAACTTGATTTTATAAAGCGTGTAGCTGCCAGTAAGAATTGCCCGAAATCAGCCTGTCCTTCACCGGAACGCTATATGCGGGCGATGGAGACGGAAGAGGGTACGGATATTTACGTGGTAACCCTTTCCGGCGCTCTGTCCGGCAGTTACAATAGTGCCATGCTTGCAAGGTCCATGTTCCTCGAAGATCATCCCGGCCGTAATGTGCATGTTTTTGATTCCTGCTCTGCATCCTGCGGACAGACGCAGATCGCTTTTGTAGCAGAAGAGTTGGCAAAGCAGGGGCTTCCTTTTGATGAAGTGGTGGAAAAAACGGCTGCCTACAGGGATGACATGACGACTTATTTTGTGCTGGATAACTTAGATCCACTTCGCAAAAACGGTCGCCTGACAGGACTGAAATCCATTGTGGCATCCACCCTATCCATCAAGCCGGTTTTAAGCTCCACGCCTAAGGGAGAGATCCAGCAATTAGGGCAGGCAGTGGGCATGAAAAAAGGTCTGATCAAAATGGTGGAGATCATTGCAAAGGAAAAGCCGGACTCCGCGAGCAGGTCGGTGATGATCACCCATTGCAATGCGCCGGAGCGGGCAGAACAGGTACGGCAGCTGTGTGAAAAGCTCTTAGGTTACAGTTCCGTCCTTGTCATGAACATGGCAGGCGTCAGCACGCTGTATGCCAGCGATGGCGGGATCATTGTGACGTTGTAATCGGCAGGAGCGTTGCAGGGATTTCGAGCGGAATGCTGTGATCGGGAAATAAGAAACTATAGATAATTAAGGAGAAACCGATGAAACAGAGGGTAGGAAAAGCGTTCTCCGTTAGACAGGAGGATGCTTTTTTTATCCTCTTCTTTGATATAGTCTGTGTTAAAGCAGATGTGTTTGAGTTTGAGCTGGAATTCGGGATAGTGTCCCAGGGCTCTGCATACGTCATTGAAATTCCCCATCATCTCAATGGTCTCACCGGTAGACAGGTGATAGACCAGGCGATGGTCATTATCGTAAATTTCCACATACATGATATCGTCTTTCGGAACATAGTGGGTTCCGCTTTCGCCGCGCAGTTCAATGAGGGAAACCTGTTTTCTTTTTTCTTCTACTTCCTTTGCAACGTCCGTAATGAGTTTGTGGAGCGGAGCAGTCAGGAGCGGTTTATCGATGGTATAAACGCCCTGGATTGCGGTTTCATAAGAAAAGGGTTCGTCCTCATTTTTGCAGATGACGGAAATGCCCGGTGCGCCCTGGTCACGCAGTTTTTTTGCGATCTCAAGGCTATGTGCCGTATTACCGTCAAAATCCAGGAAAAAAAGATCGAATTTCATGCAGGCGTGCAGAAACGCCGTCTCGTCACCGAAGGAAGAGATGTAAAGAGTTCCGATGGATGGCGAAAGTGCAGTATTGGCACGTGCCATCAGGCGTTCCGCCTGTTTGCGCTGGGCCACATTGTCGGCCACGATGGCGATGTACATGGAAACTCCTTCACGTAGGATGCGGATAGAAAGATCAATGAAATCCGCTGCTATGTTTCAGACAACCGTGAAAGTCAGGTGCATCCGGGAAAGAATATAGAAAAGGATAAGCTGGAGCACCAGGATCAGCGGCATGCCAATAACAAAATACCAGTGCTTTGTTTTGTGGCGGAAAGCATACATGCCGATGATACTGCCGATGCTTCCGCCGCAAAGCGCAAAGAGAAACAGGGTTGCTTCGGGGATCCGCCAGGCTTTCTTTCTTGCCTTTTGTTTGTCGATCCCCATCAGTGCAAACCCGATCAGATTCATAATGATCAAATAAGAAATAATGATCAGTGGAAGATTCATGATTTTAATGCTTCCTGCATTTTCATAGCGCGAACTTTGGTGGAAAGTCCGAACAGGTTGATAAAGCCTTCCGCATCGTGATGGTCATACAGGTCACCGGTTGTGAAACTTGCAATACTCTCGTTATACAGTGAGTAAGGAGAGGTGGTGCCGGCCTTGATGATGTTGCCCTTGTAGAGTTTCATTTTCACTTCGCCGGTCACATATTTCTGGGTGCTCTCGATGAAGGCCTGTGTTGCTTCACGCAGAGGAGAGAACCATTTTCCTTCATATACGATCTGTGCAAAAAGGTTGCCCATCTCAGCCTTGGTGCGATAGGTGTCGCGGTCAAGGATCAGTTCTTCCAACTGCTGATGTGCTTCGTACAGGATGGTTCCGCCCGGTGTTTCATAAACGCCACGGCTCTTCATGCCGACAACGCGGTTTTCTACGATGTCCACGATACCGATGCCGTGCTTGCCACCAAGTTCGTTCAGTTTGGCGATGATCTCGGATACTTTCATGCTCTCGCCATTGATGCTCTTCGGAACGCCTGCTTCAAAGGTAAGGGTAACATATTCGCCTTCTTCCGGTGCCTTCTCAGGCGTGGTGCCCAGAACCAGCAGATGATCAAAGTTCGGCTCGTTTGCGGGATCCTCAAGTTCCAGACCCTCATGGCTGATGTGCCACAGGTTCCTGTCACGGCTGTAGGAGTGGGAAGCATCGAAAGGAAGGTCAATGCCATGAGCCTTGCAGTATTCGATCTCTTCTTCACGGGAGTTCATGGTCCACTTATCGGAACGCCATGCTGCAATGATCTTCAGGTCAGGAGCAAGAGCCTTGATACCCAGTTCGAAACGGATCTGATCATTTCCCTTACCGGTAGCACCGTGGCAGATGGCGGTAGCGCCTTCCTTGCGGGCGATCTCTACCAGTCTTTTTGCGATGGCAGGACGCGCCATGGAGGTACCAAGCAGATATTTGTTTTCATAAACTGCATGTGCCTGTACACAGGGTACGATGTATTCGTCACAGAAAACATCCGTGATATCTTCAATGTAAAGTTTTTCTGCGCCGGAGAGTTTTGCTCTCTCTTCCAGTCCGTCCAGTTCGTTGCCCTGTCCGCAGTTCACGCAGCAGCAGATTACGTCATAATCGAAATTCTCTTTCAGCCAGGGAATGATGGCTGTGGTGTCCAGACCGCCGGAATATGCCAGTACTACTTTTTCTTTCATGGGTAAAACCTCCTACATAAATAAATGCGTTTTTATGCTTTTTCGTTGCAAAAAAAATCATACAACAGGCAGAAATCTTTTGCAAGCGGAATTTATGCATATATTTATGAATAATGCGTATAAAAATGCATAATAATAAATATTTCTTGCATAAAATACATAAAATGTGTATGATTATGCAATCGGGCGACCGCGAGTATTATCAATATGATGAAGAATGCGTTAGATCTGTTTGACAGGCAGTGAACGGTCGTACATCTGAATGTATATGCTTTGACATAGGTAGGCATATATGGTATAAGAGTCTTTGGGGTCTGGGCAATATTTGCGTTCTATATAATATAGCAGTGATCCCATGGGAATACGTACAGGAGGAAAGACATGATAAAAGCAGGTATTATCGGAGCAACCGGATATGCAGGATCGGAACTGGTCAGACTGCTCTTAGGTCATAAGGAAGTACAGATCGTATGGTATGGATCGAGAAGCTATATCGATCAGAAGTTTTCGTCTGTTTACGGAAACATGTTCAAATTGGTAGAGGATCTCTGCAAAGGCGATCAGATCGAAGAACTTGCCGATGAATCAGATGTGATCTTTACCGCAACGCCCCAGGGTTTCCTGGCAGGCGTTTTGACGGAAGATATATTAAAGAAGTGCAAGGTAGTGGATCTGTCAGCGGATTATCGGATCAGGGACGTTGCTACCTATGAAAAATGGTATGGCATCGAGCATAAGTCCCCTCAGCTTATTGAGCAGGCAGTGTATGGCCTTTGCGAACTGTATCGGGAGGATGTGAAAAAGACAAACCTCGTGGCAAATCCCGGCTGCTATACCACTTGTTCAATTTTGTCGGCGTATCCGGCAGTTAAGGCAGGACTCATCGACCCGGCAACGCTGATCGTGGATGCCAAGAGCGGGACTTCCGGCGCAGGCAGGGGAGCAAAAGTGCAGAACCTGTTTTGTGAAGTGAATGAAAATATCAAGGCCTACGGCGTGGCAACTCACAGGCATACGCCGGAGATTGAGCAGGAACTTTCCGTGGCTGCAGGCAAGGATGTGGTGATCAATTTTACGCCTCATCTGGTACCTATGAACAGGGGTATTTTGGTGACCGCTTATGCGAACCTGATCCCGGGAGCGGATGGGACGCTTCCGTCCTATGAAGATGTTCGTAAAGTATATGAAGAATGTTATGGGAATGAGTATTTTATCAGGTTGCTGGATAAAGGTGTCTGCCCGGAAACTAAATGGGTAGAAGGCAGTAATTTTGTGGACATCGGTTTTATCATTGACGAGCGTACCGGCAGGCTGATCATGATGGGTGCGCTGGACAACGTGGTAAAAGGCGCGGC
>JAFZNL010000197.1 GCA_017550925.1 Lachnospiraceae bacterium
CGGCCTCGTTATATTTCTTTCCGTGCTTCATTATCTCCTCCTCCTTTAGTCTTCAACCACGATACCCATGGATCTTGCGGTACCTGCGATCATACTCATAGCTGCTTCCAAAGATGCTGCATTCAGATCCGGCATCTTCAGTTCTGCGATCTTCTGAACTTCTGCCTTGGAAATCTTTGCAACCTTGGTCTTGTTGGGCACTGCGGATCCGGACTGGATCTTGCAAGCCTTCTTCAGAAGAACTGCAGCGGGGGGAGTCTTTGTCACAAAGGAAAAACTCCTGTCTGCATAGACAGTGATAACAACCGGGATGATCATGTCACCCTGATCAGCTGTTCTTGCGTTGAACTGCTTGGTGAATTCAACGATGTTCACACCGTGCTGACCCAAAGCGGGACCAACCGGAGGAGCCGGCGTTGCCTTGCCGGCAGGGATCTGTAACTTGATGTAACCTTCTACTTTCTTTGCCATTTTGGCACCTCCTAAATATTGTGGTAGTGGCGGATGTGTATCATCCTCCCACGACTAAGAGGGCAAGCCCTCGTAAGTCCGAAATAATTATCTCAACCTGGTGATCTCTGCAAAACTGATCTCCACAGGCGTTTCGCGGCCGAACATTTCCACGTTGATGGTCGCACACTGCTTGCCGAAGTCCATTCTCTGTACTACACCGATGGTATCTTTCCAAACACCGGCTACAACAGCAATGGTATCGCCTTCGCCAAAGTCTACGCTGACATTCTCCACATGGATACCCAGGGGCTTCATCTCTGCCTCTGTCAGCGGTACCGGCTTGGATCCCGGTCCCACAAACCCTGTGACGCCGCGGGTATTGCGGACAACGTACCAGGTATCGTCATCCATGACCATATTGATCAGAACATAACCCGGGAACATCTTCTTGGATACGGTCCTGCGGGCGCCGTCTTTTAATTCCACAACGTCCTGCATAGGAACACGAACTTCCAAAATACGCTCGCCGAGATTCCGGTTTTCGATGGTCTTTTCAATATTGGCCTTTACTTTATTCTCATAGCCCGAATAGGTATGCACTACATACCAGTTTGCTTCAGGACCCTGGTCTTTCTGCTCAACGGCCTGCGCCTCTTCCTGCGCCGCTGCTTCCTCAGCCATCTGCTCATTGGCAACAGCTGCAGCCTCCTGCATGACATTCGTCATTGTCTCAGCCATATTCCGACTCCTTTAATTGATATACGCCTACAGCCCGATAATCAGGTTGATGGCATACTGCATCACCATATCCAGCACGGCAATGATCGCGCCAAGCACAACAGAGATCAGTGTTACCACCACTGCCTGCTTTGCCAGGGATTCCTTTGCGGGCCAGATGATCTTGCTAAATTCTGCTTTCAGACCGGCAGCGAAACCGACCTTTTCTTCTTTCTCAGCCATGATCAAACTCCTTTGCGGCTTTTATTGCCAGATTATTTCGTCTCTTTGTGAAGTGTATGCTTCTTGCAGAAACGGCAATATTTCTTGGTCTCCATTCTGTCAGGATGCGTCTTCTTATCCTTGGTCAGATTGTAGTTTCTGTTCTTGCACTCTGTGCAGGCTAATGTGATTTTGGTACGCATTGTGGATCCTCCGTTCTTACTTATATGAAAGTATATTTACTGAGCCGTGCCATCTCGGATTGCTTCGCAATCCTCGATGCGGCTTATCGCCGCATATATCCAGCCATAATATCTCATCCTGGTGCAAGCACCGGATGTGATATTCTGTCTGTATATGCCCGGCTCATTATAACACCAAAAAAAGAGACTGTTACTAACTCGTCTCACGCCTAACCACTATAACACAGTGGCAGGCGTTCGTCAACGAGTTTTTTTCGAATTTCTGACTGACGTTATATCTATTTGTATCTGTCGTTCGGATCTACTTCTTGATCCCTTTCTCCGCTCCGCCCTTCTTTTCCTTTTTCGGATCAGCTTTTTTATCTTCTTTTTTATCTTCCTTCTTGTCCTCTTTTTTGTCCTTTTTGTCCTTTTTGTCCTTTTTGTCCTTCTTTGGCTCTTCCTTCGGCTCCGGTGCCTTTTCCGGTTTCGGCTCTTCGATCCGTACGCCCAGTCCATAAGCGCCGTTTAAGCTCTTTGCCAGGTTTTTGCCTTCCTTCAGGGCTTCGATCTGCGATGTGACATCAAAGGTCTTAAACTCCTCGATGACACCCTTCAGGCCGGATTTGTATGTGTCATACAGATCCTTATAGGCTTTATCCTCCATGCTCTTATTGATAATCGCATCCACGCTGTTCATGGAAATGGTGATATCATCCAGAAACTGGCTGTTATCTGCCGTCAGATTACGATCGAGCATGCTGCTGCGCAGTTTATTCAGATGATAGGTTCTGAAAACCGACCTTGTAAACTTCTCCTCATAGTCGTAGGCAAAGCCGCTGCGCAGACCCTTCCTGGTCTCTTCCTCTTTCAGCAAAAGCGCGTTGATCTCAGAGAGTTTTTTCGCGTACCTGCCGGCTTCTTTTTTGCTTTCCGAGCGAACCTGCTCCTTCAGTCTTTCGACAATGCCGTCTTCATTCAGTTCCTGTTTCTGATGCTGCATGAACTTTTCGTACTTGTGTTCATCCTCCGGCTTTAAGTCCATCTCAAAGGTCAGCATCTTCATCTGCATATCGCAATAGCGTTTGATCTGTCTTGCATAGTCCAGTCTGAACTCACGCTGTCTTGTGGGAAACAGACGGGTCTGATTTTCTTTCGCCACGATATACTCCCTGCAAGCCTCGCTTAGGGAACGCAGATAATTATGGGCCTGGCTGATGGTCAAGGTATCCTTCGTGGCAGGATCCTGGAATTTTGACAATTCCGTCTTGATCTTCTGATATTCCGTGCTGTCATAGAAGTTGAACCAGGACTGGGCCTTTCCGTAGTTTTTCAAAAACTCCGCCGTCCTTTTCTGCATCCCTTCCACAACCTTCTTCTGGCCAAAGCGTTTCTGATACTCTTCTTTTACGATATCGATCTTGTTCTCTCTGGCATTCTGCTTTGTTTTCATCGTCCTGATATCGCCAAGGAGTTTTTCATCCCTTTGGATGCGCTTCCCGGCCAGGTCCATTTCGCTTTTTGCCTTTGCCTGATCTTTGATAAAAGCCTGCGGGCTGTTCTCTTTTTGCTTTGCTTTGCATTTTTCGATCAGGCCGGTCTTTTTACTGATCTTTTGCTTATTCTTTTCCAGAAGTTCATCATTCTGTTTCTTTTGAATGTTCAGATTTTCCTCGGCCAGATAAATATCCTTCTCCGTAAACTTCGTTTCAAAGACCTCGATCACCTTCGCATACTGCTCCTCGCTCACCTGCTTGTTCTCGTATGCATTCATGAACCTGATCATCTCTTCATTCGGAACCATTCTCATGGCCCTTCGCATGGTTTCCAGGAATGTTTTTCCGGCCTCGACAGCCCCTTCATAGGCCGTCTTCTCCGCTATCTCGAGAGCCTTCAGCTGTTCGTCCATCGGTGCGCTGGCAAGTGTCCGTTTCAGTTCCATCTCCGCCAGCTCCGGGATGTCGCGCCGACCTCCCAGCTCCGCTGCGATGATCTCAGAAAGGCTGAGGTTCGTCTTCTGCAGGCCGTCAAGCTCCGCTTTTTCACTCTCCTCCAGATTGCCTTTCGCCATCAGTTCTTCGATCCTGGCCTTGTTTCTGTCATAGAGTTTCACGGACCTGTCACCGGCAGATTCCTCTCTTGCCTTCGTAGCCGCGTCAAACTCCTCATTGATGGCTTTCCCGACCGCCTGCGCTACTTTCGTATATTCCGCTTCATCCTTGTTTTCCGCCAGGACTTTATCGATCTGATCTCCCGCATAGATCCGAATCTCTTTCATGATCGATTCGCAGGCCTCAAAATTTGCCCTGACATTTGCATTCTGCAATATGGTATTTTTATACCCTTTGCTCATCCCCTGCTTAAAGAGCAGAAGCTGACACATGGCACCGGCATTGGTCTTAAAGATCTCTGAGAGCCGGTCCCAGTTTTCCTTTACTTTCTTCGCCCGAAGCTCCCGCAAACAGTTATCATAGTATTCCTTCTCAGCGGGTGTGATGCCGTCTTTCGTACCAACCTTGGCATAGGCTTCCTTAAAGCTGTCCAGTCTTTCATAGGTTTTATTCAGATTTTGCTTAGCCTTTTCCACTTCCAGACGCTGTTTCTGAACAGCCCGCCAAGCATCCTTTGCCTCGTTATTACGCTTGATATCGCGCTTATAATCTTCCCGGATCTGACGAAGCTGCTCAGACTGCTCCGCCAGGGATGCCGATTTTTCTGCCAGCCTCCGACCTTCTTTTCGCAGCTGTTCCAGCTCTTTTTCGGCCTGAATTTCCTGATCCCGCGCCCGCTGGTAGGCATCCAGATATTCCCTGCTGTTGTTTTTGATCTCCTGATATTTGTTGCTTTTTCTTGTCAGTTTTGCCTCTTCGGCTTCGATATCCTCCTCTAACTTGGAAACCGTAAAGTTATTCTTGCCCAGAACGCCGTTATACTTTGCCAGCATATTCATCCCGATGGTATCCATATCATCCGAAAGCCGGTAAACCGCCTGCTCTGCTTCCTTTCCGCGATGGTGGGATTTGACGCCCTCATAGGCGGGATAGAAGCTCTGCTGGAAATTCGCCATCAGGTTCATGACCGGATAGGCCCTGCTGACAACAGACTCCGTGTCTTTCAGCTCATTATATCCATCCTGATCCAGAAACAGTTCAAAACTTGCCACCACATCCAGGGCCTGGGGATCTTGCGCATCTTTTTCATTGATCAGAGCGCTCAGCTGATCCATGCCCTCAAATACAACCTGCTGTGCATCCGGATCCTCATCGAAAAGATGGTTCGCTTCCGCAGTCAGGATATTGGTCACCTTGTCCGCAAATACCTGCTTTCTGATGGTTGCATTTTTATAGGCACCGAAGAAGTCACTGATCTTCTGTGCGGCCTTCCTTTTTTCCTCGGAATTGGAATTGTTCTGTGCCTGGCCGGCAAAGTACTCCTGGAACTCGGTCAAGGTATTATCGTCTGTCTTAACCGCCTCATCCCGGAAGGTTCTGATGATATCGTCAAAGAGAAGTTTTTTCGATGGCATAATGTTGTCCTCCTAATTATTCAGTAGTATATCGCTTTGTATTATCATTTCGGTTTTCACACTATGAGTTTAGCAATAATGTATCGACTCACCCGTAATACATCCGCTGCCGTGTTTTGGTTGCAGGTATCCTGAAAAATCTACGGTTCAGTTTTTTCCTCTGGGCTTTACTTTCGGGCCGCTCTGCAGGTTCTTTCCCTGCTCCGGGGCCTGCTGTATCTTTTGCCGGTCTTTTTCGATCTTCCTGTCCTTTGCCATGTCATCGAAGACCTTGTCGGCAAGGCTGCCGTCAGAAAGGGCCGGTCCCAGTTTTTCATTGATCTCGGCGTAACTTTTATCCTTCAACATGCCGGAGTCTTTCAGCTGCTTTGTCACCGCATCCTGGAAATCCTTTTGCTCCCCTTCCCCGTTTTTCACAATGGCTTTGCGCATCTTTGCCGAATGGGGGCCGGACAGGATCTGCAGCGTTACGATCAATCCCAGTTTTAGATAGCCCGCCTCCAGAGCATGCGGATCCGGTTTCATATCCTGGGAAAATGCCTGATCCTTCTCAAACTGCAGTGCATCGTCCTTTTCAGCTGCGCCGTAAATTGCACTGGTCACCTGACCTTCCAGACCTGAGAAAGGCTCCGGACCCGCCTTACTCATTTCATCCAGCGTTTTCTGAAAACCTTCTTTCAGCTTCAGGGCATTATCCTTTACTTTCAGTTTTTCCTTGTGCACTTTATGATAAGCTTCAAACCCTTTTTCCGGATCCGCGGCTAAAACCACCAGTGTCTGGAAATCCTTATCCTTTACAATGCCCTTTATTTCCTTCTCAAAATGTTTCGGGAACTTTTCCTGCTGCATGACGGCCAGCATCCGTTCACCCTTCTGTGGATCAGTAACCCGGTTAATGGCACGCTCATAAGACCATTTCAGATAGTCTGCCGCCCTGTCCCAGTTTTTCGGCAGCGTTTCTGTGGAAACGATCCCGCCGTCCCAGGAGATGTCTGCGCCTGCCTTGTCCGATGCGCTCTTCAAAAGGCGCCGCATGGCAACACGCTGGTCAGCTACTTTGGCATGCTCCTCTTTGATCTGCCGCGCCTGGGTATTGGCGATGATATTATCAAAGTTGACTCCGGCCTGTGCTGCCTCAGCCTTGACCTGTTCGCTGATCACGGAAAGATCTTTCCTCTCTCCGATACCGCCAACGAACTCCTCTCCGATGGTGCCTCGTTTTTCATAGATCTCCAGGGTCTCTAAGAAGCGCTCCGTTTTATCCATGGCTTTTTGGGATGCTTCCAGACGTTTTTTTCCGTTATCAAAGATCGCTTTATAGAATACATTTCTGGTCTTTTCATACTGGGTGGCTGCTCTTTTGTATTCCTTCAGTGCCTGCTGAAGGTCCCGGAAATCTCCGGCCTGCTGTCCGTTTGTCGGGTCCGTCAGACGGATCACCTTATTTAAGGCCCGGGTCATATTTTTGTAGTATTCCGATCCCTCTTCCTTCAGGGGCTGACCCTGCGGCTTACCCGGCAGGTCAAAGTTGGCGTCTTTATCCTTCTGGGTTTTCCGGAGTGCTTCCCTGTCTGCAAGGAGCTGCTGATGCATATCGCCGATCTCATGGAGCAGGGCGATCTTACCGTTTACCTTCATGATCTTCTGCCACTTTTGTTTCATCTGTTCGGCATCCGGCTGTTTCTTTTCGGCCTGCCTGTTTTCCACCGCCTGCTGATCGACTGCTTCTTTCTGCGCCTCTTTCTTTTCTTCTTTTTGTACCTTCTCCTGCGCCTCTTTCCGCGCTTTTTCCTCTGCCTCTTTCCGCGCTTTTTCCTCTGCCTCTTTCC
>JAFZNL010000198.1 GCA_017550925.1 Lachnospiraceae bacterium
ATCCATTTTTTGAAAGTATAATTAGAAAAACGGCTCCATGGTCAAGCGGTTAAGACATCGCCCTTTCACGGCGGTAACACGGGTTCGATTCCCGTTGGAGTCACTATCCTGCCTGCACAGGCAGTTCACATACAGGATGTGACGCTGTCAGATCCGGTTTTAAATATGGTGCCATAGCCAAGCGGTAAGGCAAGGGTCTGCAACACCCTGATCACCAGTTCAAATCTGGTTGGCACCTCGTTAAAAAACCCGAAAACTTTGAGAAATCAAAGCTTTCGGGTTTTTTTATCATTCCTGTTTTGTGCCGGTACAAACAGCCTGTCTATACTTCTTTCAGGGTACGGAAGAATTTTGCCATAAGCGGGATATAAGTAAGAATGAAAACAATCCCGGCAGCGCCCAGGACACGCTTCCTGTGCTCTTTTCTGACCTGCATCCCTATGATGATCCCCAGCGCGAGCAGACAGAACTTGAGCACAGCAATGGTCTTCCAGTTACTGGTCTCAATATAGCGGTCGGCAGCGGCAAATACTTTTTTCATACCAAACCTCCTTTCCCGGAGCGGATATGGTGACAATACCGTAAATGACAAAATCAAAAATTGATTAAATCCAAAATTGACAAAACCAAAAATGGACTAAATCCCAAAATGAAAAATCATAAAATAACAACTCATAAAATGACAAATCATTTTATGATTAAATCAGAAAATGATCCCGGACAGCCGGTTTGAGGGTCCAAAGTCGGATAAAGGTATCCCCTTTGATCTTGAACCAGTGCTCGTCCGAAGTGGGAAAGACCCTGGACGTAAAGACGGCGTCGCCGTCGTTGACGAAGATTTCAACAGAACTGCTGTCCACAAAGATTCGCAGATGGAACAGACCGTTCTCCAGCGGACGGGTACGGCTTTCGCCTTCTTCTATATTGAAACGTGTCTTCATACCGCTGCGGTCCACCGTGATCTCTTTGGCGTCTTCGGAATAGGTCACTTTGATACCGCCGCTGCCCTGTTCATCCGTGAAGATAACTACTTCGGTGTCTCCTTTGCGGCAGTCCAGCTGCAGTTCCGCCGCTTTGGGCAGGGCATAGCAGCCGTTGGAATTTTCCTCCGGATGAATCCGTTCATCCCGGAGCTTGCGCAGCTCCGGCAGAGGCTGCTGGATCAGACGGCGGCCGCGGATGGTCAGTTCTCTGGGAAGGGTCAGGCAGCCGGCCCAGTCTTCCTCATCGGTGGGATAGGAGATATCCGGCATGCCCATCCAGGCGATCAGGATGGCTTTATCTTCATCCTGCAGGTTGTTGGCGCAGGCAGCCGCGTAGGAATCGAAGCCGAAGTCAAGTACATGGAACTGGCCGTCAGGAGTAAAGGTCAGGGTATCCCAGTCCATGGAGCCCAGGATATAGCCGTTGTGGTTCTGAGAGCCGCCGCGTCCGGGCAGGGTCATGTGCTGGGGACAGAGCAGAAGGACTTCTTTTCCGCCGATGATCTCGATGGAAGGGCATTCCCACATATCTCCGAAGCTTTCAAATCCGGGTACCTTGAGCTCACCCGCAAAGGTCCATCCGTGCTGCAGATCCTCGGAGGAATAGATCAGGGCGCAGCCGCGTTTGTCTTTGGTCTGGGCGCCGATGATCATGTAGTAGGTATCCCTGCCGGGGACCCGGATGATCTTGGGGTCTCTCTGATGTTCGGTATAATTGGGATTGGCGCCAAACAGGGGCAGGGGATATTTTTCCGGCCATCCGTCATTGCCCAGCCTGGCCAGACAGGTATAAGCGTGGCGGGTCCAGTCCGCGTCTCTGTGGTTGCCGGTATAATACAGGTAGATCTTGTCACCGATCGGCATGGCGGATCCGGAGTAGACGCCCTTGTTGTCATAGCCTTCCTCCTGGTCAGGAAGCAGGCAGACGCCCAGGTTCTTCCAGGTGACCAGATCTTTGGATACGATGTGGTACCAGTGTTTCAGGCCGTGCACAGCGCCCCAGGGGCACCACTGATAAAACAGATGCCATGTTCCCTTGTGACAGGTAAACCCGTTGGGATCACTTGAAAGACCTGTCACAGGCTGTACATGATACGTCTGCCTGTAAACTGACTTGCTGATCCGTTCATACAGTTCCCTGACATCTTCAGGGCTTTCCAGCACCCTGTAGCGTTCCTCCTGTGTCCATTCTCTCATGACCTGTCCCTGCCTCCTTTCTGCTGCGCTGCCTGCATGGCGGCAGCCCCGCCGTTATTATCTCCACAGAAAAATCATATCGAAGGTATTTCTACAGGAAAATTATATCGGAATTCTGTTTTTTATACAATTCATATTACATGTCTCAAAATGGAAAAACCGGGAAGTATTGTTCATGACTTGACGGATAAAGACGAAGGACTGAAGAACTCTCCTCCGGTCCGGCTGACTTAGTCTTGCGGGCTTAAATTTTTTGGCATATACTGACAAAAGAAGTGCTCCAGGAGTTGATCCTTCCTGATATAATCGCTGTGCAGATATAAGCAGTATAGATATTAGCTGTAGAAATATCAGCTGTACAGATATAAACAGTAACAGCACTTTACAGCTTCTTCACCCCGCTTTCGGTCTATTTGACATCACAGGGACTTTTGGAATGAAATTCAACAAAAATCTTTTAAAAGAAAAATGGGTGGCCTATACCATCGCTCTGTGCACTGCCGTGCTTTTGTATATGGTCCTGACACATCTGGGGACCCTTGCGGGAATACTGGGCAAACTGTGGAAAGTCTGCTCTCCGGTAATCATGGCTTTTGTGATCGCGTTTGTGCTGGACCCCCTGGTAAAGATCTACACCAAGTATGTTTTTAACGGTATTTCCTCTGACCGTCTGCGGCACAATCTGTCCGTGATCCTTACTTTTGTGACAGTGATCGTGTTTTTTGCGATCCTGATGGTCGCTCTGGTTCCTCAGATCGTAGACAGCGCGGTGACCTTTGCGGGAAACCTGAACAGCTATGTCCGGTCCTTTCAGGGTCTTATGCGGCAGCTCAACCGGTTTGCCTTAAATCACGACAT
>JAFZNL010000199.1 GCA_017550925.1 Lachnospiraceae bacterium
TACGCGAGGATGAAAAGATCGCGGAAAACCTGCTGCACATGCAGGAGCAGATCTATGCGCACGCGTTCGGCAGTCTTTACTCCGTCTACAACATGATCGAGCGGATGTTTAAGGGCTACGACTACCGCTTCGGCTATGACCGGAATCAGCTCATAAATGTCACCAGCTGTTATATCGGATTTGTCCGTGGGACATTTGCGGGAGCAAATGCCCAGGCAAAGCCCGTGACCCTTGCGGATGACATCAATGCCTGCTATGCATTTATGCAGGGGCTCAGGGACAACACCGGGATCCTTGGCCGTGTGGCGATGGGCATCATGACCGCCGGATACTCCGAGTATGTCTTTACAACCATGACTCTTGCAGAAGAGATGCGTGACAGGGTCTTTGCCTGTCAGGGAGATCAGGACTTCGGCTTCTGGGATGCGGTGCAGATGGGCGTCAAGGAATTCGGCAAACAGGTCGTGATCGAAGCATTGGTCGGCGGCATAAAGATCGGGAAGAAGATCGATGTCCCGGGCTTTGCGGAGATCGGAGGAGAGTATCTGTTAAAGGTCCACAATATCGACATGGCCGGTACTATCCAGATGTGGGCCGGACGTTACCGCAGCACCATGAATAAGGCGGATATCTTCCTGCAGAAAAAGCTGCCACTGTATAAACAGGCGGATGAACTCCTGCAAAAGGGGCTGAGCTTCTTTAACACATCGGCACAGACCGCTAAGGCGGGCATTGAGGCCGCGGAAGAAGAAGCAAAAGCTGCAGCGAGCGAGGCGAAGCAGCTGGCAGAGGAAGCACGTGGTGAGCTTACCAGAGAAGAGCTCAAGCTCGCCGACAGGCACAGGAAAGCGGTGGCAAACGGCAAAAAGGATGTACAGAAGCTGATGGAGGCCCAGCTTGACCTGGAGACCTGCGCGAGCGATCCGGTAAAACTCAAAGCAGCCAAGGCAAGGTACCGGGAGTGTGCAGACAAGGTCTGGACCAACAAGAATGCCTTAAAACAGCTGCAGCGGGATAAACGCCCTTATGCGCAGCGGATGCGGGCGCAGTTCAACGAGTACCGGGAGACGCTTCTGGATGAAGTGCAGCTGGAGGCATTGGGCGACATTGCCAGAGAGATCGGCAGAAATCCGGATGAGCTGTATGTTATGAATGTCTCAAACGGGATCAATACGGATTATAAGCTTGGCAAAAAGGTGCCCGGCGACCGTGATATCAGTTTCAAGCAAAAAGTCCTCTCCGATAAGGTGGGCGTAAAGGATCTCACCATCGACCAGGAGATCGGTCAGCGTGCTGTGGCTCGAAGACTGTATAAGAAGATGAACGGCAGAGAAGCTGATTCGATCGAAGAAGCGCTACGGTTCATGAAGGAAAAGGATGTGACCTATGTCAATCCGAACAGTTATGCCCAAAATGCCGACGGAACCTACAACCGTTATGTCTTTTCCCATAACCTGGAGGGATATGAAGACTTAAACTCCATGGTCGGTATGGTGCCGAATCCCGACGGCAGCCGTAAGATGGTCGTTAACAAGAACCTCATGAAGAACGATCTCCATAACCTGCAGATCAACCGCGCCGCGGTAAAGGGCAAGGGTACGGAGTGGTTTGAACGGGATGCCGGAGAGAGCATGAGAAAGGCAATGGAGCTGGAGGCGCAGGCAGCCAATGAGATTGGTGCTGCGAAGCAGGCGCTTCTTGAAGAATCGGAGATCTACTGGGATCAATATGTCGCCCAGACGGAGGAGGGGATCAGGCAGATCACCAAGCAGGTGGATAAGATCATCGAGGTACGTTCCGTCATGCGCACCGGCAAGGGAGCGCTCACCCGGGAAGCCAGACAGATCCATCAGATGGCAAAGCTGGTAGATGAGGGCATGGATCCCGAGATCTTTATTCATTACCTGAAGAGCAAGCACCATATGACGCTGGAGGATTATGCAGATCTGATGGCGAGCTTCTTAAACTGAGATCGGCACGAAATAACAAGATAGGTCTTACGGACTTTGACGGCAATCCAACAAGTATGATCCGAACGTGATGAAATGATCGCGAAAACAAAGATCGGATAGAACGGGAAAGATGGGAGACAGGGGATGAATCATCATGAATGTCAACGAAAATTCAATGACAGGATACGTCGCATATCCGCCGGTGCACTTGTCGGACTTCTGTTTCTGTTGCCTGTTCTGACGGTCCTGTTCCTGCCGCAGGCATCGATGACCGCAAAAGCGGAATATGATTGTGTGATCCCGTTTGAGGATTATCCCATCATTCTTCCCGGAGAGGAACATGAAGGCGATGAGCCGTTTATCAAAATAGAATTCACCTATAACCACAGAGACGAAAACGGTGAATCCTTCTACACGTATGAGCCCACCTATATCCTCTATGAGCATGAGGACCAGTGGGATTATGAACTAATGCGTCAGACTGCGTACCTCAGACTGAATTATCCGACTGTTTCCTTCCCGGGGGAGGTGATGGATGTCCATGATCAGGGTTTGAATCAAGACCGGTTTGATAATAATGATGTCTTGCCCTGCGTCTATGAAAAGATTCAGGTGACTGCCCCGGAAGATGACAGCGTTTATAAAAATGTTCACTCTTATTTCTACTACAGAGGCTGGGGTAGTGTTGATACACTTACGATCAACAGATCGGTTGAAGGATCTGTCGAGGGAACCCGCAAAGAGTTTCAGCAGAGATTTGGCGATTCCCCATACGGACAGAAGTCCGATAACCGGGCATATACCGACAACAATTCCAATGCCGCGTCGGATCCGTATCAGGAAATGAGCGTGTCGGGCGGTACGATGTTTATCTGCCATGTTGTGGAAGACAACTGGGGAGGCGAGTATAATCGCTGGCATTACAGAAGGATTTTCACGCCGAAAGAAACGCCTGGTGTCATTTGTACATCGGATTATTTGTATTGCACAAGACTCAATGAGGAATGGGCTTCCACGTATTCTATGTATTTAGATCGGGAAGAGGAGAAACAAAGACTCTTAGCCAATATCGATGTTTCCGGTCAATACGCGGCGGCTCGCAATAAACTGGCGGATTATGCCGCCCAGGGCGCTGACATTGCCAATCAATATATGAGTGATCATTTCTTCACCGTTACATGGCAGGAACCTGTGTATTCTTCCAGATACCAGAGTACGGAAGAAGAGCCCGAGCCGCAGGAAATCATGGAAGATCCGATCATCCAGGAGGATACCACCGTTGCCAAAAAGGATCCCGGTGAGGATCCCGGTGAGGAGATCAACAATGAGATCATCGAAGGAAAAAAGGATAAGAATCCGGACGGATCCGGGCCGAGGTGAA